>CALDGN010000310.1 GCA_937942965.1 uncultured Acidimicrobiales bacterium
CTTGGCCGACGTCGACCGCGGTCCGCAGGTAGACGGGGTTCCGCTTGAACGCGGAGGGACCCAGGTCCTCCCACCAGCGAATGAACTTGGGCTGCCACTGCTCCAGTGCGCGCTGCAGGCGCCGGTCGTCGGCCAGGCCAACGTTGTTCGGAATCTTGGCGTCGATATCGACAACTGCCATTTTGATCACACTCGCTTTCGGTCGAAGTCGGGGCGGGAGCCGGTTCCGAAGCGCTGAAGTGCGCCGTCGGGACCGACTGCGTTCGGGCGTTGGAAGATCCAGTTCTGCCAGGCGGTGAGCCGCGAGAAGATCTTCGTTTCCATCGTCTCGGGCCCGACGAACCGGTAGTTCGCTTCCATGCCGGTCAGTGCGTCGGGGGAGAAGCTGTTGCGCTCCTCGAGCATGAGCCGAATCTCGTCATCCCAGTCGAGGTCGTCGGGCGTGAAGGTCACCAGCTCGGCCGCCGCGGCATCGGCGGCGAGCAGGTCCTTGTCAATCGTCTGGGCGGCGTCGAACTCGGCGTCTTGGCGACCCCAGAAGCGGGTTTGCAGGCGAGCGAGGTCGTTCGACATCGGGAACCAGCCGAAGTTGGCCGGGGTCAATCGGATCGTTGCCGGCTCGGGCGGGTCGTCGAGATCTTCGAAGGTGCCGTCGAGCATGAAGCTGCGGTCGGCGGCCAAGAGGAGCTCGGCGAGCACGCCGGCGAAGCAGCTGCCCGGATCGACGATGGTCACGATCGTGCGCGAGGTGACGTCGACCCGCTTGAGCGTGCGAGCCCACAGCAGCCGGATCTCGCGAGCGAGCCAATGGTTGCGTTCGAAGCCCAGCACGTGCTCGGCTTTGGCGACTGCGTCTGCATCGCCGGACGTGCGGAAGACCCACGTGCCGATCTCGGCCTCGTTGAAGCGCAGGTGCAGGATTGCGTCGTCGAGTTCGCGGGCGGCTCGCAGGATCCAAGCGTCAGCGCCGGCCGCTGTGAGCTCGTCGCCGGTTGAGGGCTGCTCGCCCGTCGGTCCCGAGATCAGGAACGAGGCTGTGCCCGTCGCACGGTCGATCTCGACGGACAACGTCGACCATTTGATGGTGTCGCCATCGATCGAGTCAGTGGCGATCGAGTCAGTGGCGACCGTGCGGTCGAGCGGGGTGAGCGAAATGCCGGTTGCGTCGTCGGGCCGGTCGCTATCGACAGCACGAGCCGCGGCCCGCTCGGCAACGAAGTCGTCCCACGTGCTCGTCGGGGCGATCCCGTCGACGAGTCCCCATTCGATGGCGGTCTTGCCCCGGACGCCTTCGGTCTTGGTGCTGAACGCGTCGGCCAAGTCACGACGCACATGGCGCTTCTCGACAACGCGAGTCAGGCCACCCGTTCCGGGAAGCACCGCGAGCAGCGGGATCTCGGGAAGCGAAACTGCGGAGGACCGATCGTCGACCAGCAGGATCTCGTCGCACGCCAGCGCAAGCTCGTAGCCGCCACCCGCGGCGGTGCCGTTAACGGCGGCGACGTAGATCTGTTGCGAATTGGTCGAGGCGTCTTCGATGCCGTTGCGGGTCTCGTTGGTGAACTTGCAGAAGTTGACCTTGTGGGCGTGGCTAGCACCGGCGAGCATTTGGATGTTGGCGCCGGCGCAGAAGATCTTGTCGAGGCCGCCCGTAACGACAACCACTTTGACGCCCGGGTGCTCGAAACGAAGGCGTTGCACCGCATCGTGCAGCTCGATGTCGACACCCAGGTCGTAGCTGTTCGTCTTGAGGTCATAGTCGTCGCGAAGCCCGGCGTCAGGATCGACCTGCATGGTGAGCGTCGCAACAACTCCGTCGACGTCGACGCGCCAGTGGCGGTACTCGTCTGGATGTGTCGCAAACTCGATGTACGGCTCGGTGATCGGTTCTCCCACGATTGACATTCTACATATTCGACATGATGCGTCAAGAAGGTGTAGAATGTCGGTGTGGTTGATGCAGCGCTAGCTCCGGTCTTGGGCGCTCGGAAGGACGGCACCGCTGGCGTTGATTCGAGCCGCGATCTCCTCATGACCGTGCTCGGTGAGTTCGTGCTTCCTGCCGGCGGAACCGCATGGACACGCACGCTGCTGGCCGCACTCGGTCAGCTCGGCGTGCAAGAAAAGGCAGCGCGCCAAGCCCTCGCTCGCATGGAAGGCCGGTGGCTCACTCGCGAGCGGGTTGGGCGAGAAACCCGATGGAGCTTGACGCCCGCGGCGACCACGTTGCTCGAGTCGGGTGCCGAACGCATCTACGGCTTCGGCCAAAGCGAACGCACGTGGGATCACCGCTGGGTCGTGCTGCTGGCATCCGTTCCCGAAGCCGATCGTCAGCTTCGCTACCGGCTCGCACAAGGACTCGGCTGGGCTGGATTCGGAGCGACCGGCAACGGCATGTGGCTGTCACCGTGGCGCGAGCAAGAAGCGTTCGCCGCGGAGCTCGTCGAACGACTCGGCGTACAGGCGACCTCGTTCGTCGCCGAAGTTGGCGCCCTCGGATCCGAGGACGCACTCGTCGAAAGCGCCTGGGACCTCGCATCGCTGCGAACGTCGTACGAAGCGTTCCTGGCGTCGGTGGTGGGTCTCGGATCGGAGGCAGAGAACGCAGCTGGTGAGCTGACGGCGCTCGTGCACCAATGGCGCCGCTTCCCCCTGCTCGACCCGGACCTGCCCCGCGAGTTGCTTCCCGCCGACTGGCCTGGAACCCATGCGGCCGCACGCTTCGCCGAACTTCGCTCCGAACTCCAACCCGCCGCCACCGCGTGGTGGACCGCCACCGACAACCCTGCGCAGTAGGTCGGCAATCCAACGGCAGGTGGATTGTTGACAATCGAGTAGCGTTCTCCCGGAGCGCGAAAAGGAGAAATCATGGTCGGAGTCGTGGTCGGTGGTGCGGGGGCCTTTGGGCGCAAGCACCTCGCGGCGCTCGCAGAAATCGACGACGCGAATGTCATCGGCATCGTTGAACCGGTCGCCGATCTCGCCAACGAGGCGGCCGAGATGTTCGGCATCGAACGCACCTGGGCGGACTTGGGCGACGCCCTCGCCGACGACGCTGTCGAGGCCGTCATCCTCACCAGCCCGACACCCATGCACGCCGCGCAGGCCATCCAATGCATGGACGCCGGCAAGCACGTCGAGGTCGAGATTCCGGCCGCAGACACGTGGGCCGACAGCCAAGCGGTCTTGGCCAAGCAACAAGAGACCGGCCTGGTCTGCCAGATCGGCCACACCCGTCGGTACAACCCGTCGCACCAGTGGGTGAAGCAGCGCATCGACGCCGGGGAGTACTCGATCCAGCACATGGATGTGCAGACGTTCTTCTTCCGTCGCACCAACACCAATGCGCTCGGGCTGCCCCGCAGCTGGACCGACCATCTGCTCTGGCACCACAGCGCCCACACAATCGACCTGTTCCAATACATGACCGGCGAGCGAGTCATCGCGTCGAACGTGCTCCAAGGTCCCAAGCACCCCGAGCTCGGTATCGCCATGGACATGTCGATCCAGCTCAAGACCGAGTCGGGGATCCTGTGCACGCTCGCCCTGTCGTTCAACAACGACGGACCACTCGGCACGTTCTTCCGCTACATCGGCGACACCGGCACCTACATCGCCCGCTACGACGACCTGATCGACGGCAAGGACAATGCGATCGACGTGAGCAACGTCGACGTGTCGATGAACGGCATCGAGCTACAAGACCGGGACTTCCTCGCCGCCGTCGGCGGCGGCCCCGAACCGCGGGCAAGTATCGCCAATGTGTTCGCTTGCTACGAAGTCATCGCGGACCTGGAACGTCAACTCGGAAGCGAGGCCTGAAATGGGCACCCAGATCGAAGGAAGCAGCGTTGTCGTCACTGGCGGCGCGTCGGGCATCGGCAAGGGCCTGTGCGAACGGTTCGCCGCGCTCGGCGCGGCCCATGTCGTGGTCGCCGACCTGAACCTCGAAGCCGCACAGGCCGTCGCCGACGCGATCGGCGGCACGGCCGTGCACTGCGACGTGACCGACGATGCGTCGGTGCGGGCGCTGATCGCCGCATCGATCGAGGCAATGGGCCACATCGATCTCTTCTGTGCCAACGCGGGCATCGGCGTCGGCGGCGGGATCGACGTCGACGACGACACGTGGTCCCTCACCATGGACGTCAACGTCATGGGCGTCATTCGCTCGGCCCGAGCCGTCATCCCGCATATGACCGAGCGAGGCGGCGGCACGCTGCTGATTACCGCATCAGCGGCGGCGCTCACGACCGGGCCGGTCTCGTTCAACTACGCCGTGAGCAAGCACGCCGCGCTCGGCGCCGCCGAGTGGCTCGCGCTGCACCACGGCCCGACCATCGCCGTCAGCGCCCTGTGCCCGACCATCGTCGACACGCCGATGCTCCCGGACTTCGGCGACGTGATCATGCAGCCGTTGACGGTCGATCAGGTCGTCGATTCGACGATCGAAGGTCTCGAAGCCGGCTCGTTCATGATCACCCCGATGCCGATGGCGCTCGACATGTTCCGAGCCAAGGCCAACGACTTCGACGGCTTCCACGAGACGATGCGCGGTCGGTTGACCGACTCGGGATCCAAGTTCGGGCCGTGACCGCCAGCGCTTGGTGACGCGATCAGCCGAGCAGCTGGCCGCCTGACGGTCGCTTTTACGGCTCGATGATGGCTTGCGTACTGAACGGCGTGAGTGCGTTGAGCAGGGCGACCACGAGGTCCCGGTCACCTTCGACCTGAGCACCCTCGAGCGCGGCGCTGTCGTTCATCGCCGCGAACATCGTCGCCCGATCGATCGTCACCGTGGCGAGCGCATCGTCGGCGACCTGACCGGCGCGGTGGTGAATCGCCGACTTGCCGACCCCGAGCACATGGTCTTCGCCCAGGTCACTGAACCGGAAGTTGATCGTGACTGGTCCGGCGGTGAACTCGGCCGGGTTGAGCCGCACACCGAGGATGTCGAAGAGGTGCTCGGCCTGCATGCCCTGCGACATGTCACGGGTCGGGATACGACCCCAGTCCGGCGTGCCCTCGCGTAGCTCCTTGGCGCCCATGAGATAGGCATTGCGCCAGGTGGCCGACTCGGACTGATAGCCGAGCTGTTCGAGCGCGTCGGCCTGGAGCTCGCGGGCCTCGGTGTTCGTCGGATCGGCGAACACAACGTGGTTCACAACCTGGGCCACCCAGCGGTAGTCGCCGGCCTCGAAGCTCTCCCGAGCCTTGGCCAGCACTGCGTCGGCGCCACCCATGAACTCGACGTACTTAGTGCCGCCCTCGACGGGGGTGAGTGGATCGAGGTTCGCCGGGTTGCCGTCGTACCAGCCCAGGTAACGGTTGTAGATCGAGCGGGTGTTGTGCGAGACCGTGCCGTAGTAGCCCTGCACGTGCGACTCGGTGAACTCGGCTGGCATGCGGAGCTCGGCAGCGATCTCGGTCGGCACGTAGCCCAGGTTCGCCAGCCGCATGGTCTGGTCGTGCATCCATCGATACACGTCGCGCTGCATCTCAAGGAAGCCCATCACGTCGTCGTTGCCAAAGCGCGGCCAGTGGTGGCTGGCGATCATGATGTCGCTCTGGTCGCCCCACAGCTCCATCGCTTCCTGGATGTACTTGCTCCAGGCGAGTGCGTTGCGAGTCTGGGCGCCGCGGATCGGATACAGGTTGTGCAGCGTGTGGGTGCAGTTCTCGGCCATGCACAAGATGCGCTTCTCCGGGAAGAAGAAGTTCATCTCGGCCGGCGCCTCGGCGTCGGGAGTCATCTGGAAGATGATCGGGATGCCCGACAGCACCATCTCTTGGCCGGTCTCGGTGACGAGTTCGGTCGGGGCGATCAGGTCTGACCGGGCCTTGCCCATCGTGGAACCGAGGCCGCAGTCGACGTGGCCGAGCGGTCCCGGGGGAAGCAGAGGTCCGAACTGGAACGCGGCCCGGCGACCCATGATCGGGCCGGCGATGACGAATTCACCGATGACCTCTTCGAGGAAGCCCTCGGGGGCGACGATGCGGACGTCGCCACGGTCGACGGCTTCCTGGCTGGTCACGCCCAGCACGCCGCCAAAGTGGTCGACGTGTGAGTGGGTGTAGATGATCGACGTGACGGGTCGCTCGCCGAGCGTGTCGTTGGCCAGCTTGAGCGCCGCGGCCGCGGACGGTGCGTTGGTCAGCGGATCGATGACCAGCCAGCCGTCGGTCCCAGCCATGAAGGTGATGTTGGCGATGTCGTAGCCCCGAACCTGCCAGACACCGTCAGCGACCTCGAACAGACCGTGGTTCACGTTGAGCCGGGCCTGACGCCACAGGCTCGGGTGTACCGACGGCGGCGCGTCCTCGGACTCGGTGACGAACGCATGGTCGGCAACGTCGAGGACGACGTGGTCGCCCAACGTCACCCGGCCGTCGTCGATCTGGGCGACGAGGCCGCGGGTCGCATTGGCGGTATCGAGTGGATCGTCGAACGACAGGGCGACCGCCTGGTTGGCGGCCGACGTGAACGAAGAGGGTTGCTTGGGTGCAGTCGTCATCGCACTGGAGTCTTTCAGGTCGAGAAAGGGAGATTGTTGAACGCCCTTGTTGCTTCTGTTTCGCGAGTTCAGCCGACCGTCGCCACGAGCTTGCCGAAGGGTGCACCGCCTTGGCCGATCTCGTGAAGCTCCTGCATCTGGGCGAGCGGTCGCTGCGCACCGATCACGACTCGCAGCGCGCCGCTTGTCATGAGCTCGGCCATCGCTTCGAGCGACGCGTAGTCGGGTTCGACGAGGATCCAGTTGGCGCTCACCTCGGCCGCAGCGAGCGTGGCTGCGTCGGGAAGCTCGGCTGGTGAGACGGTGACGAGCGACCCACCAGCTCGCAGGACGGCGACGGCCCGTGTCGGTGAGCCGTGTGCGGCATAGAGATCGAGCACGGCGTCCATGTCGCTGCACTGATCTTCGAACCGCTCGGTCGAGTGGTCGATGAGATGATCGGCCCCGAGTTCTCGCAGCCGGTCGTGCTTCGAGGCCGAGGCAGTCGCCCAGACTTCAGCGCCCTGTGCCTTCGCGATCTGTACGGCGAGATGCCCAACACCGCCCGATGCAGCATTGATCAGCACCCGATCGCCGGATGCGACGGCCTGGGTATCCACAAGCGCCTGCCATGCAGTCAGACCAGCGAGTGGCAAGGCGCCGGCTTCGACGATGTCGATGCCATCGGGAACGCGGGCGACCTCGCGAGCGCCAGCCACGACGTACTCGGCGTAGGCCGACGCTGGTCGCGGGAACTTCGGCATGCCGAACACGCGATCGCCGGGTGCAAAGCGAGTAACACCAGCCCCTGCCGCTTCGACCTTGCCGGCCACGTCCCACCCGAGAATCACCGGCTGGCCCGGCGCGAAGAGTCGGCGAGGCGGTGAGTTGCCGGCGCGAGTCTTCCAGTCGACGGGATTCACGCCAGCGGCTTCGACTCGGATCAGGACCTCGTTGGCGAGCGGCTCAGGCCGCGAGACCTCGGTGTAGCCGAGGCGGCCGTCCTCATCGGTCACAACGGCATGCATGGTCGACATGACGCGACCCTAGGACGGGAATCCTCACGAACGTTAGTAATGGGTACTTGTTCAGCCGATGGTTACGGAGTCGAGGTCGTCGGCGACGATCAGCTGCCCCGCGAACCCGCCGCTGCGAACGCTCGCTTCGAAGAACGCTCGATCCTCATCGGTCGCCGGCGAAGGGACGAGGTGCGTCAGGACCAAGGTCGGCGTCTCGAGTCGAGCGGCCATGACGCCCAACTCTTCGGCCTCGGTGTGATGGTGTCCGATCTGCGCGACGCGCTCACTCGCGATGCCGCGGGACTCCAGCAGCGAGCTGGAGAACACCTCGTGGACGAGCACGTCGGCGCCGGCGGCGAGTTCCTCGACCGCAGCGCAGGCGCACGTGTCGCCGGAGATGACGATCACGCCGTCGGGCGAGGTGAATCGGTAGGCCACGGCCGGTTCGAGATCGCCGTGGTCGACCAGTGCGGCGTCGACCCGCAGTGGGCCGAAGTCGGCGACGTGGACGGTGCCCGTCGCCGCAGGCTCGAACGCATGCACGACCGGGTGCGGGTCGTCGGGGTAGCCGCTGACCGATCGACGGTTGGCAAGATCGGGCTCGAGATAGTCGAACACGTGGTTCACGTAGTCGACGGCCGGCCCGACGGGACAGTGCACCGGCAGCGTGTCGTAGGCGCGCACCCCGTTGTGCGTCCACCGCGTCACGAGGAGATCGGGCAGGCCGAGGAGGTGGTCGCTGTGGTGGTGGGTCACGAGGATCGCGTCAAGGTCGTTTAGCGCCACGCCCAGTTCTGTCAGTCGCAGGGCGGTTGCGCGGCCGATGTCCACCTGCACGAGCGTGTCGTCGTGGCGTACAAGCGCGCCGGCGCCGGCACGACCCGGAGCGATGATTGGCGTGCCGCTCCCGGTGATCGTGACCGACGTGGTCATGTGCCGGCGGCCGAATCGCCGTCGACGTCGGCCCGCAGTTCTTGGGCGCACGTGTGCAGATAGTTGCGTCCCGTTGCGGTCACCAGGTCGTAGGCAAGCCGGTCGATCGCCTCGGCCTTGAGCAGCCGAGCGTCGTCCGCCCGATGGTCGAGTGCAATCGCCATGTCGCACAGCTCCGCCGACCATTGCGCGTCGCCGTCGGCCAGCGCTGCCTCGGCTCGGGCGAACAGCACCTCGACCCCGCCCGCCAACTCGGCAACCTTCGCGGCGCGGTCGGCGGGGTGGAGGGGATTCATGGCCGACGGGTTGCCATCGAACCATCCGAGAATGCCCGAGAAGATCGCCCGCACGCTCCAGCTGACGTTGCCGTAGTACTCGCCGAGCAGTGGGTGGTCCGCAAGATCGGCCGGCAAGGTGACCTCGTGCGCAAGTTCGTCGGGAGTCTTGCCCGCGTTCATGCCGGCGATCGTCTCGTTGTAGATGTGCCACAGTCCTCGGCTGTAAACGTCGAGCGCCTCGTCGACCTCGATGGTGCCGGACACCGGCACGGTATGGCCGAGCACAAGGTGGTCGGCCTGCATGCCACGGATGCGATCGATCGACTCGCACCAGTCGCGAACGTCGCGGTACTGGGTGCCGCGGATGGCGTAGAGGTTCGGCCACGAGCGGTACATGTTGTCGCCCGTGAACACGACCCGGTCTGGCTCGAACCAGGTCATGATCTGGTCATCGGTCTCGCCGGGGTTGTGGCTGACCTGGATCGAGACGCCGCCGGCCGAGATCGTGGTGTCGCCATCGAAGGTTTTCTGCGGCAGGCCCTTGGGGTCGGGGCCGCCACCCGGCCCTTGCGCGAGGGCGCCCGCCTTGGGATACACCGCTGGTGCGATGCCGTTGTTGATGCGCTTCTCGGGTGGCAGGCGGAATCCCGCCTGACGCACGCCTCGGGTGCGGGCGATAGCGGCGCCATTACGGGCAAAGCGTCGGGCTTCGTCGCCGAACCGCGCATGGCCCCAGATCTCGATGTTGGGGTTCTCGTCGAGGAATGCGGCGACACCGCCGGTGTGGTCCGGGTGCCCGTGGGTGTACACGAGCGCCAGGATTGGGCGGTCGGTGTGTTCTCGAAGCGCGGCGATCGCGGCTGCGCTCTCGTCGGGCATCGAGCCGGAATCGACCGCGATCACGCCGGTGTCGCCGGCGATAAAGGAGAAGGTCGACACCCCGTAGCCGACGGCCACGAGGACGTGATCGCTCAGCGTGATGAACTGGCGCTCGAACAAATGGTTGATTGCGCGGAGCTTCGCCGAGGCCGTGCTGTCCATGCTGGTCATGACTCCGACCGTAGACCAGACCCCTAACGTTCGTTAGCGTTCGTATCGATGCGGGCCGCCAGCCCGCATACCGCGAGACTGGTGCGAACCCTGGGAGGTCGTCATGGCTCGCATCGAACCGCTGCCCCGAGAAGCACTCGTCGAACACGAACGGGCGCTGGAAATCGTCGAGGCCACGATGGGGTTCGTCCCGAACTCGATGCACACCATGGCGCGGGTGCCTGGACTGCTCGAGGGTTTCATGGGCATGGCGATGGGCGTCCTCGGCAACGAGCTTTTGCCGGCCGATCTCAAGCAGATGATCGCGCTGATCACGAGCGCAGGCGGTGGTTGCCGGTACTGCCAGGCCCACACCGGTCACAGCGCGGAACGGCTGGGGGTGTCTGAGGAAAAGCTCGCCGCTATCTGGCACTTCGAGACCAGCGAGCACTTCGACGACGCAGAGCGGGCGGCCTTGCGTCTGGCCTTCCATGCGGGCCAAGTGCCCAACGCGGCGACCGACGAAGACTTCGACGCCGCGAAGCAGCACTACACCGACGAGCAGATCACCGCGATCGTGGCCGTCATCTCGATGTTCGGCTTCCTCAACCGTTGGAACGACACGATGGCCACGACCCTCGAGGAGTCACCGAACCGCTTCGGCGAGCGGGTACTCGGCGACGGCGGCTGGGAGCGCGGCAAGCACGCCTGACCGCACCGACGATCGGTCGCTCAGTTCGCAGTGAACGTCGCTTCGGCGCGGGCGAAGTCGGCGGCCTGCACGAGCGCGTCGATGAGTTGGTCGCCGAGGTCGTGTCGCTGGTCCGCGTGGGTTCGGTCGTCGAACAGGTTCACCCGTTCGCCCGCCTCGGAGGTCAGGTCGTAGAGCTCGCTTTCGCCGGTGGAGTAGCGGGTCATACGAGCGTCGGCCGTGACGATCGTGCGTGAGTGCTCCGGCACGGCGTTCGACCAGAGGCCGTAGTCGGGGTTGTCCTCCTCGATCAGGATGTGATCGCGGACCTGAGCTGCCGGATCGTCGAGCACCGGCTCGAGGCTCACCCCCTGCACCCCGAGGTGGTGGTCGACCCCGACCAGGTCGAGGATTGTCGAGCCCAGATCGAGCGACGAGGCGAGCGAGGTTGTGCGTGCGCCGGCAGCGCTCGGCCGCGAGATGACCAGCGGCACCCGGGTGGTGCCTTCGAAGACCATGCCACCCTTGAGCATGAAGCCGTGGTCGCCGAACATGTCGCCGTGATCGGCGGTGAAGATCACGATCGTGTCGTCGGCCTGGCCCGACGCGTCGAGCGCATCGAGGACTCGGCCGATGCCGTCGTCGATCAGTTCGATTGAGCCGTACTGGGCTGCCATCGCGTCGCGGAGCGCGTCTTCGCCGATGCGCATCGGGCCCCGGGCGCCGGGGCTCGCCGACATCTGGCGCAGATGCTCGGGTAGGTCGCTGCGGTCGTCGTGGAACGAGTCGGGCACGACCATGTCGGCGGCGTCGTGGCGATCGAACCATGCACCGGGCGGCGTGAATGGGTGGTGCGGGTCGGGGTACGACGCGAACAGGAACCATGGCTGCTGGCTGGCGGCCGTCGACGACACGAACGCTTCGGCCTGCGATGTCACGAACTCGGTCGAGTGCAGCCCTTCGTCGTAGGCGGGCTGGAGGACCTGCCACCAGTTCGGCGACCGTCTGGCCGCCGGTCCGTTCGGACCGCCCCCGGCGAGGCTCGGATCGAGTCCACGCTCGAGCGCCCAGTGCAGATGGTGGCCGGCGATCATCGCGCCGTGTCCCAGACAGAACTCTGCGTGCTGGTAGCCGTAGAAATCGGTGGCCGGTCCGGGATCATCGCCCTCGTAGGTCGAGGCGGTCTCGAGCATGTCCCACCCGTCGGGCCAGCCGCGTCGCGCGACTGGTGCCCCCTCGGGCGCCGGGAAGAAGTGCCGTGCGTGCACCTGGATGTGGGCCTTGCCCACGTGGCGGGTGTGGTAGCCGGCATCGGCGAGTTGGCGAACGAACGTGTTGGCCCCCCAGTCGAGCGAACGGTCGTTGAACACGACGCCGTGCGCGGACGGCAGCCGACCGGTCAGGATGCTCGACCGGTTCGGCATGCACACCGGGTTGGCGACATAGGCGCGGTCGAAGACCGTGCCCCGGGCCGCGAGCGCGTCGAGATTGGGGGTGCGGACGACCTGGTTCCCGCCGAAGCCGAGATGGTCGGCTCGGTGCTGGTCGGTGCAAAAGAAGAGCACATTCGTCATGAGGGGTCTCCGAAGTGGCGGCGACGGAACTCGGCGCCGCGGCCTGTCTCAACGAGCCGATGATTCCTCGTCGAACGGTTGGGGTCGCGATGGCTCATGGCCGTCGAGGGATTCAGCAGCATCGCATCGGGGCGTCGGCGTGTGGAAAGCTCGTCACAGGCACCATGGGTACCGGCAGCCCGACGGGCCGTCAAGCACCAGAACCACGCAGGTCCGCCGGAGGGGGAGCGATCCGTGACAACCACGACCGGCACGGCCGCAGCACCCGGTGTGCCGCACTGCGACGTTGTAACCATCGGCGGAACGAGCATCCATTACTAACGTTCGTGAGGATTCTCGTCCTAGGGTCGGGTCATGTCGACCATGCATGGCGTTGTGACCGATGATGACGGCCGCCTCGACTACACCGAGGTCTCGCGGCCTGAGCCGCTCGGCTTCGGGCACGGCTTGCACGTCTGCCTGGGCATGCACCTGGCCCGCCTTGAGATGGACTGCCTGTTCAACGCCTTGGCCGATCGGGTGGAGCGGTTCGAGCTCATCGGCGAACCTGAGCACGCGCTCATCAGCACGATTCACAGTCACGAACATCTGCCAGTGCGGATTCACCCCTGCACCTCGGCTGAGTCCAACGGAGCCTCGTCATGAAGCTGTTCTCGCACAAGAAGCGGCCGGTGCATCTCGGCCCGTACCCGCTCGAACGACTGCCTCGGCTCGTCGACCCGGCTGCACCGCCGCCCGCCATCGGCGGTCGCCGGCCATCGGAGTCGCGTCGCCCCGGCCCGCAGAGTGCCAGCCACGCGTTCGACCTGTACTTCGATCTGCTCGATGCCGACCGCAACGGCGACGCGTTCGAGGCGGCGCCGATCCCTGACGACCCGGCCGAGCGCGCCAACAACCTCAAGGGTGGCCTGTACTTCCTCGACGCCGACATGGTCGGCTGCGGCGTGATCCCCGACGAGGCCTGGATCGGCGAGCGGGCCGCCGGTCACGGGTACGCGGTCGTCGCGCTGGTCGCGCACTCGCGCACCCTTTCGGGCGAACATCCGGGCGACGAGTGGATCGACGGCACCCGACAAACGACGGCGGATCTGCGGGCCGCCGAGTTGGCCGTGCTGACTGCGGGCTACATCCGTCGGCTCGGCTTCGACGCGACGGCGCACACGCCGACGGCGAGCGATCTCGATCTCGAACGGGTCGCACTGCAGTGCGGTCTGATCGAGTCGCGCCGGGGCACCCTGAGCGCTCCGTTCATCGACTGCGGTTACGCGCTCTCGGTCGTGTCGACCGACATGACGATCGCGACCGACGCACCGTTGGCCAAACGTGGCCTGCTCGACGAGCTGCGGTCGACGCGATCGCTCGGATGGTTCTTCGGACGCGGCGGCACCCGTGCCGGGTTCGGCCGCCTCAACGGTGACCACCGTCCGCTTCACATGGGCCGCTATCCGATGGAGAAGATCAAGCGGACCGACGAGGCGACCACGCTGATCATTCCCGAGGAGGTCCAGCGGGTACCGGTGCGCGCCGGTGGCTTCCCTCGGGCCGCGCACGGGGACATGGGCCCGAAGTTCCAGAAGGACGTCAAGGTCTTCGCCTACAAGACCCCGCAGTCGCAGACCTACATCACCCAGATCGGCGCGATGGTGCCGCATCAGAACGGTCCGGTCGAGATCGAACCGGCTGCCGGCACCGACGATCCCGACCGCAACGCCGACGCGCTCAAGGCGCTCGCCTACCACCTCGGCGGCGACATGGTCGGTGTGTGCGACGTGCCGCTCTACGCCTGGTACAGCCACAACGGCAAGGGCGAGGTCATCGAGCCTCGCCACAAGCACGCGGTCGTGATCCTGCTCGACCAGGGCTACGAGACGATGGAGGCGGCGAGCGGCGACGACTGGGTGTCCGGCGCTCAATCGATGCGGGCGTACATGCGCGGTGCACAGATCGCCGGGATCATGAGCGAGCACATCCGTTCGCTCGGCTGGAGCGCCCGGAGCCACACCAACCGCGACAGCGAGGTGCTGCACATCCCGCTGGTGCTTGAAGCTGGTCTCGGCGAGATGAGTCGCATCGGCGAACTCGTGCTCAACCCGTTCGTCGGGCCGCGGTTCAAATCGGTGGTGCTGACGACGGACATGCCAATCACGCCCGACAAGAAGATCGACTTTGGGCTGCAGGACTTCTGCAACAAGTGCACCAAGTGCGCCCGCGAATGCCCGTGCGGTGCGATCCCGTTCGGCGACAAGATCATGTTCAACGGGTACGAGACCTGGAAACCCGACGTCGAGAAGTGCACGAAGTATCGGCTTGGCAATCTCAAGGGTTCTGCCTGCGGTCGTTGCATGAAGACGTGTCCGTACAACATCGAGGGCGTGCTCAGCGAGCGGGTGTTCCTGTGGGCTGCGATCAAGCTGCCGTTCACCCGGAAGTGGATCGCTGAACTCGACGACAAGGTCGGCAACGGCTCGATCAACCCGATCAAGAAGTGGTGGTGGGATCTTGAGTTCAAGGACGGTCGCACGATCGAGCCAGAGAAGGGCACCAATGCCCGCGGGCTCGATCTCGACGGTGGACGCATCGCCGACAAGCAGAAGATCGCGCTGTACGAGCCTGACATGCTGCCCGCGGGCGACAACCAGGGCGTGCCCGTGAAACTCGTGCGCAAGGAAGCCATCCGCCGCGGTGAGCTCGCCGAGAAGCCCGCTGCGGCCCGCCGCCGCGTCGGCCGCTGACGACCGTGACGACCTCGTGGTCTGAGTGCGTGGGGTCGTGTGTGCGCGTGGGGGAGCGATGACGGTGGACGTGCCCAAGGAACTGCGGGTCGACAACGGGGGCGTCGACCTGGCGATGTCGGTCGTTGGCGACGGGCCCGACCTGCTGTTCGTCCATGGCCTCGGAAGCTCGCAGCCGCTATGGGGGCCGTTGGTGCGGGCGCTGGCGGACAACTACCGCTGCTGGAACCTCGACCTGCGGGGCCACGGCGATTCCGACCGTGCGGGGCGGGCCTACACCCGCCTCGATTACGCCTCGGACACGGCCGCCGCACTCGACCACATCGGGCGTCCGGTGATCGCCGTCGGCCACTCGCTCGGTGGCATGACGATCGCCCACGCGGCGACGCTGGGCCATCCCTGGATCCGGGCCGCCTACTTGATCGATGCGCCGCTGTTCCGGCCCGCGGGTGGTGAATCGCCGATGCGTCCTGTGTTCGAGCGTCAGCTCGAAATGATCGAGCGCTACCAGCAGCAGGAGCGTCCGGTTGCGGACTACGAGGCAACCCTGTCTCGTGCACCGGCTCCCGGTGGAAGCACCATCGGCGAGGTCATGGTCGCCGAGCACCTCCGGGCTCGCGCCGAAGGTCTGGCGAAACTCGATCCTGCAACGCTGCATGCTCGACTCGACGGTTCGCTCGCAATCGATCCCGAACCGCCGGTGTTCCAGGTGCCGGCCCGGGTGCTGGCTGCGGACCCGGACCTCGGCCCGGCGTTCCGTCCCGAATGGATCCCACGGCTGGCAGAGCTGTCACCGCAGGTCGAGGTCGAGACGCTGCTTGGCGTCGGCCATCAGATGATGATGATGCGCGGGTATGACGAGATCGTGCTGGCCGATCTTGTCGACTGGCTCGGTCGGTTGGACTGACCAGAGCGTCCGACATTCGGCCTACAGTCGCAGCGATGGCTGGCGAAAACGACGAGATGGAGAGCGGTGCAGCCGCCGCTGCTGACGACGCGTTGACGATCGAGCGGATGATCGGCCAGCGCATCCACGCCTTCAGCAACATGATCTCGGGCAACTTCTATCGCCGTACCGAGCAGCCGTTCGGCATCTCGCTGCCGGAGTGGCGCGTGCTGCGATCGGCGATCATCGCGCCGGGCACGACCCAGAGCGAGGTTGCCTCGGTCGAGGGCCTCAACATCATGAACGTGAGCCGGGCGGTCGCAGGGTTGCGGCGCAAGGGCCTCCTCGAGGCGACGCCCGATCCCAACGATCGTCGCCGAAGCCTGTTGCGGCCCACCGAGCTCGGGGCATCGATGGGGCGCGACATCGGGGCTCGCGAGCGCGCCATCTACCAGCACGTGTTCTCGGTACTCAGCCGCGAAGAAGTCGACACGCTCGACAAGGTGCTCGACCTGGTGAACACGGCATTGCGCAGCACCGAATTGCCGCCTCCGCCGGATCCTTCTCGCGACTGGCGGGGCGCAATCAAGGAACAGCTCGAAGCAAATCCCGAAACCTGACCCCGCGTTGTTGACAATCCGGGCTGGGGCGACCAATCTGTACCGAAGTATTACTAACGATCGTGACAATCACGACCGTGGTGTTCTGGAATGCCCTGGGGGGGACATGCTGAATCAATGGAAGCGGCTGCTTGCCGTGCTGCTCGCGTTTGCGATGGTGGCGACTGCCTGCGGCGGCAGCGATAGCGACGACGCCGCGTCCGGCGGTGACGACACCGCTGCCGCCACGACGACCGACGATGGTGGCGACGATGACGCCATGGACGACGACGAGGCCATGGACGATGACGCCATGGACGACGACGAAGCTATGGACGACGAGGAGCCCGACAGCTCCGAAGGCGACGTCGACGACGTCGGCAACGTTGAGGTCGACGAAGAAGCTGCCAACTGTGCGAGCGGCGTCGAGCTCGAAGTCGGCGAGTTCGCTCCGAGCGGTCATGCCGACATCGGTTTCGGCTTCATCCTGACCGGTGGCTTCAATCCCCACAACAACCAGGCTCCTGCCGCGTTCGGTTACTACGGCTACGTCTACGAGGGCATGGTTCGCCAGGACGCCGAGACGGGCGAGATCGTGCCGTGGCTCGCCAAGTGCTTCGAGATCTCCGAAGCTGGCGACCAACTCACGTTCTTCCTGCACGAGGGTGTCACCTTCCACGATGGTGAGCCGTTCAACGCTGCGGCAGTGAAGGCGAACATCGAGTTCATCAAGACGGCGGGCCCGCCCGAGGTGCTGCCTCCGGTCGCCGGCCAGATGGCGGCCGTCGACTCGGTCGAGGTCATCGATGACCTGACGGTGCAGTTCAACCTCAACTCGCCAGCTGCTGCCCTGGTGCTCAGTGGTCTGATCCGCAACTCGGGCCTGATCGTGTCTCCGGCATCGCTCGGTAATGCCGCAGCGAACCCGGCCGGTACCGGCCCGTATTTCGTCGAGAGCGAAAGCGCCGATCACACCGACATCAACTTCGGCGCCTTCCCCGACTACTGGCAGCCCCAGCTCGTCGGCATGGAGACCGTGAACTTGCAGGGCGGTCTGAGCCCGCAGGTTCGCCTCGACGGCCTCACCTCGGGCGAGTTCGACATCGCCACAATCAACAACAACGAACAGGATCTCGTGCCGGGCTTCAGCACCGACATCACGGTCCGGATCGGTTTCGTCGTCGCTGACTGGCAGGGTGAGCAGATCCCCGCGCTGGCCAACCGCGACGTTCGTTGCGCCATGGCCGCAGCGCTCAACCGCGAGGGCATCGTGCCCCAGATCGGCCAGTCGGTCGACTCGGCGATCAAGCAGTTCGCCGTGACGTCATCCGACTACGCGTACATCGACGACCTCGAGTCGCCCGACTTCGACCTCGAACTCGCGCAGAGCTTGATGGCCGCAAGCGGCGAATCCGGGTTCGAGTTCAGCAATGGTCACCTCCCCGGTGGCTTCTGGCCCGTCATTGCGTCTGCCTTCAGCGGGGCATTGACCGAGATCGACATCTCGATGAACAACGAGGCACTCGATCCGCCGGGCGCTGGTGAGATGTTCGCCCGCCTGGCTCGGGCCCAGCACCCGGTGCAGATCGTGGCCTTCAACGAGCCCAACGCGCTCATGTCGCTCATCGCCCGTACCGGTCAGGGTGGTCTCAACCCCTCGAAGGTGTCGCCCGACGGCGTCGACGAGTTGGTCGAATCCGCCAAGGGCAAGACGTTCGAAGACGGCGAGGCCGATGTCGCTGCAGCGTGGAAGATCATGGTCGAAGAGTGCATCTTCATCATCAACAACGCGCTGTTCACGAGCATCGGGTTCCAAGAGAACGTGACGGGTGTCGACCACATCAAGGGCATCCCCGTTTCGTTCTGGCCACACGGCGTGCGCGTCGACGGCTGAGCGTAGAGACCGTCCATTCATAGGAGCGAGGGGTCCCCGGTCACTGGCCGGGGGCCCCGCTCTGTACTAGGAAGAATTCCCGCGAGCTCGAAAGGGGAGTTGACCCGACGCACCCACAGGTGTGCGTGACGGTCGCACTGTCATGGCCAAGTACATCGGAATTAGAGTGCTGGCGACGATCCCACTGCTGTTCGCCATTGCGGTTGTGACCTTCCTCATCGCCGTGGCAATGGAGGCGAACGGTTCGATCGCCGGTCAGGTGTGCGGCGAAGGTGCCACGATCGAATGCATTGCCGAGGTCGAGGAGAGCCTTGGCCTCAACGATCCCCTGCCGTCGCGATTCGTGAGCTGGCTCGGCGACGTTGTCCAGGGTGATCTCGGTGTCTCGTTGCTCGACCGCAACGCCGGTGTCGGTGAGCTGATCGGCGAGCGCATCTGGCCAAGTCTGAGCATCGTCGGTCTGAGCCTGATCATCGGCATCTCGCTGGGCATGCTCATGGGCATCATTGCGGCGATTCAACCGGGTGGCCTGGTCGATCGCATCTTCTCCATCACCGCCGCGAGCGTGATCGCGGCCCCCGGGTTCCTCATCGGCATGATGCTCTCCTGGGGCATCGGCGTGGAGCTCGGTTGGCTCAGTCCGATCGGGTACACGCCCTTCGGTGAATCCGTTACCGGTTGGTTCAAGTCGTTGATCCTTCCTTCCATTGCTCTCGGCATGCCGACGCTGGCCATCGTTCAACGTCAGTTGCGTAGCTCGATGGCGAACGCGCTCCAGTCCCGCTACGTCCTTGCCGCTCGTGCACGTGGCGTCGGTCGAGCCACCCTCATCGGGCGCCACGCGCTGCCGAACGCCATGATTCCGACCATCACCGTCATCGGTTTCCGAGCGGCAGCCGCGATCGGCCTCACCACGGCCATCGAGATCGTGTTCGGCATACGAGGCATGGGCGAGCTTCTGGTCACGTCGATCCTCAACCGCAACGTGACCGTGCTGCAGGGCGGAATGCTCGTGGTCGGCTTGGTCGTCGCCACGGTCAATCTGCTGGTCGACATCAGTTATGGCTTCCTGAATCCCAAGGTGCGACTCAACAAATGACCGAGTCGCAACTGCCCAGCGAACCCTCCGGCGACGCTTCGCCGGCCAAGCCCGATTCGCCTCGCCGGCGCTTCTGGCGCCGCATGTTCCGAAACCCGCTCGGCGTGTTCTCCATGATCTGGTTCGCGATTCTGATCGTCGCCTGGATCTGGCCCGAACTACTGGCGACCCACGATCCGTTCAAACAAGACGTCACCCTGCAGCGTCTCTACGAGGGTCCAAGCGGCGATCACTGGCTCGGCACCGATCAGTTTGGACGCGACTTCTACAGCCGGGTCATCCACGGAGCCGGGTTGGCGTTCCGATCGATCATCATCGCCATGACGATCGCCGTTGGTGTCGGGGTACCCCTCGGCCTCTTCTCCGGTTGGCGAGGTGGTCGCCTCGACCGGGCGATCATGTGGGTCAACGACGTGTTCTTCTCGCTGCCGATCATCCTGCTGGCGATGGCCGTCATCATCATCCTGAACCCGTCGCTCGACAACGCGATGATCGGCGTCGGCATCGCGATGTCAACGCGGTTCACCCGTCTGACCAGGGCCGTCACTTTGCAAGAGAAAGAGGAGCTCTACGTCGATTCGGCCCGCATCACGGGGTTGTCGACGCGAACGATTCTCTCGCGCTACATCGCGCCGAACCTGATGTCGTCGCTCATCGTGCAGGCCGCCATTATCTCGGGCGCCATCATTCTGATCGGCGCCACGCTGAGCTTTCTCGGCATTGGGTCGAGCCTCGATGATCCCGACTGGGGCGTGATGCTGAATCGCGGACGCGAGCTCTTCCGCGTGCACGGCGTCTGGCAGATCGTGCCGCCAGGGGGCGCACTCATTCTGACCGTGTTGGCGTTCAACCTGCTTGGCGACGCAATCCGTGATGCGATCGGCCGTGACGCGTCGAACAATGCACTCACGATCACGAAGCGGGTCTCGGTCGCGCCAGCATCGACCAGCCATGCCGAAGGTGACGACGTCGTGCTGTCGGTGCGCGACATGGATGTCGAGTTCCCCGGCACCGACGGACGCATTAGCCAGGTCCTCGAAGGCGTCTCGCTCGACGTGCGAGCTGGCGAGACCCTCGGCGTGGTCGGAGAGTCCGGTTCGGGCAAGTCGATGACCATGCTCTCCGCATTGGGTCTGACTCCGGCTCCTGGCCGCATGACCCGCGGCAGTGTGCAGTTCGACGGACGCGACGTCACCAACCTCTCCGAGGGCGAGTGGCAGCAGATCCGCGGCAAGGACGTCGGCATCATCTTCCAGGAACCGATCGCCGTGCTCAACCCGGCGATCAAGGTCGGCAAGCAGATCATGGAACCGCTCATGATCCACATGGATATGAACCGCGACGAAGCCCGAGCGCGAGCCGCCGAACTCTTGGCCGAAGTGCGGGTGCCCGACCCCGAGCGGCGCCTCGACCAGTATCCGCACGAGTTCTCGGGTGGCATGGCCCAGCGTGTGGGCATCGCCATGGCGCTCGCGTGTGAGCCCAAGCTGTTGATCGCCGATGAGCCGTCGACGGCGCTCGACGTGACCGTGCAGGGCCAGATCCTCGACCTGATGGCCGAGGTGCAGCAGCGCCGGAACATGGCAATCATCCTGATCACACACGATCTCGGCGTGATCGCCGAAGCCGCCGATCGCGTGCTCGTCATGTACGGCGGTCAGGTCATGGAGACCGCGTCGGCGGGCGACGTCTTCTTCAACCCGAAGCATCCGTACAGCAAGGCGCTGCTCGACACGATGCCGCAGAACCACAGCGGCGAGGGCGCGCTGGCCGTGATTCCAGGAGTCGTGCCGTCTGCCACCGCCTGGCCTGCGGGGTGCCGATTCGCCCCCCGATGTGCACACGCCATCGATGACTGTGTCACGACGATGCCCCCGCTCGAACAGGTCGAGAGCGACATGGTGCGCTGCCTGCGCCATGGCACCGATCTGGTGCTCGCCGATCCGGCGGAGGCTGACGCATGAGCGACGAGCTGCTGCTGCGGTCACGGGCGGCCGAGGGTCCGCTGCTTGAGGTCCAGGATCTGCACGTGCACTTCGCCGGGCGCGGGCGCCTGTTCGGCCCAACGCCGCCGCCGGTCAAGGCGGTCAATGGCGTGTCGTTCACCATCGATGCACAGCGCACGTTCGGACTCGTTGGCGAGTCGGGCTCTGGCAAATCGACCGTGGCACGGGCGATCCTGCAGCTCGTCGACATTCATGCGGGAACTATTCGACTCGCCGGTGACGATGTCACGAAGGTGCCGCGTCGCGACGAGCTCGCGTTCCGCAAGCGGGTCCAGGCGGTCTTGCAGGACCCCTTCAGCTCGCTGAACCAGACGCACCAGACCCGCACCATTGTGGGCGACGGCATCACCCGACACTTCGGGCTCAAGGCCGGGGAGCAGCGCGACGAGCGGGTGGGTCGCCTGCTCGACGACGTCGGTCTTTCTCGGGAGTACCTCGATCGCTATCCCTACGAGATGTCCGGCGGTCAGCGTCAACGGGTGTCCATCGCCCGGGCCCTGGCGGTCGAACCACAGCTCATCATCGCCGACGAAGCGACGAGCGCACTCGACGTTTCGATTCAGAGCCAGGTCATCAATGTGCTTCGCGAGATCCAACGCAGCAGCGGCGTAGCTTTCCTCTTCATCGCCCATGATCTCGAAGTCGTCCGGCACGTCAGCGACGACGTCGGTGTCATGTACCTGGGCTCGCTGGTGGAACAGGGCGATGCCGACGGCATCTACGAGGGCCCCACCCACCCATACACCGAGATGCTGATCGCGTCGATCCCGGTGCCGAATCCGACGGTGCAGGCAGGGCGACGCGCCCTGCGCCAATCGTTCGACAACGACGCCGAGCCTCCTTCACCCGCGAACCTTCCTCCCGGGTGTCCGTTCGAGAACCGGTGCCCGGTCGCTATGGACATCTGCCGCGAGGAAGTGCCGGCTGCCGTCGCCGCCCACCACGGTGGCCGTGTGCAGTGTCACCTGCACACGTCTGGTCCCGAGCTGGGCGGCGAGAGCGTGGTCGAGTTCATCACCAAGGAAGCGCGGACGCTCACATGACGACCCACATCACGATCACCGGCACCGGTACTCCGCTGGCGACCGCAGACCGTGCCGGCGCCGGCGTGCTGGTGCGCCACATCGCTGACGACGGCACAGAGACGCACCTGCAGTTCGACGCGGGCCGCGCGACCGTCACTCGGCTCTTGGCTGCGGGGTCTTCGCCCGCCAAGCTCAACGCCACGTTCCTGACGCACTATCACTCCGATCACGTCGTCGGCCTGCAAGACCTGGTCCTGTCGCACTGGACCATGGACGTCTACGACGAAGCCGATCGGATGGCCCTCTATGCCCCCAACGGTTCGACCATGCGATTTTGTGAGCGCATGCTCGGCCTGTGGGACCACGACCTCGAGGTGCGGGCGATGCACAACCTGCGCGACCCTGCACCCAAGGTCGACATCATCGGGTTCGACGCGCCGAAGACGCCGAAGCAGATCTGGTCGAACGAGCACGTGCGGGTCCTGGCCGGCGAGGTTCGCCACGAACCGGTCGAAGGTGCCGTCGGCTTCCGGATCGAGACACCCGACGGCGTCGTGGCCATTAGTGGTGACACGGTCGTCTGCGACGAGGTCGCTGCGCTCGCCGAAGGGGCCGACGTGGTCGTCTACGAGGCGATGCGCATGGATGTGATCAAGCAGCGCCCTGTCGACAAGCAGTACATCATCCACTATCACGCCGACACTCGTCAGATCGGCGAGCAGATGGCTCGACTCGACATCCCGACGGTCATGCTGACCCACCTGATCCCAGCTCCGCACACCGACGCGGACAAGCAGGCCTTTGCCGACGAAGTCCGCGAAGGCGGGTATACCGGCGAACTGATGGTGTGCGATGACCTCGACACCGTCACACTTGGCAGCGATCTTTTGGAGGCGAACTAGTGGCTACTTCGGTAACGATCACGGGCACGGGTTGCCCGATCCCCGACGGAGAGCGCGCCGGCCCTGGAGCGATGGTTCGCTACTCGACCGGTGACGGCAAGGACCTCACCCTGCAGTTCGACGTTGGGCGTTCCACCGTGCAGCGCTTGGCGGGCACGCTTTGGATCCCCGATCTGTCCGCGGTGTTCCTGACGCACTACCACTCCGATCATGTGAGCGGTCTGAGCGATCTGGTGCTCACCTACTGGACGATGGACCGGACCGACGCATCGCCGCCGCTGCCGATCGTCGCGCCGAATGGGCCGACGACCGCCTGGGTCGATCAGCTACTCGAGGGATGGGAAGACGACATCGAGGTTCGGGCAGCCCATGCTCTCCGAACGACCCGTCCGACGGTCAATCTGATCGGTTTCGATGTCCCCGATCATCCCACCGAGGTCTGGCGCAGCGGCGATGTCGTTGTTTCGGCCGGCCAGGTTCGCCACGAACCGGTCGAGGGCGCGGTTGGCTTCCGGGTGGACACGCCCGATGGTTCCGTGGCGATCACCGGCGACACGCGGGTCTGCGACGAGGTCGCCGAACTCGCTGACGGCGTAGACGTGCTCGTGTACGAGGCCATGCGCTTCTCGTTCTTCGACAACTTGCCCGAACGTCGCCGTTACGTGCGCGACTACCACGCGGACACGCACCTGATCGGGCGTCAGGCGGCCGAGATGGGCGTACCCAAAGTCGTCCTCACACACTTGATACCGGCGCCGCAGAGCGACGAAGAGAAGCAACGCTTCACCGA
>CALDGN010000311.1 GCA_937942965.1 uncultured Acidimicrobiales bacterium
GGCGGGCTTCGACGTCGGTGTAGCTCAACCCGGCGAAGCGGCCGTCGGTCGAGTACGCCAGCGCAAAGCGGTCGAAGTAGTACGACCCGGCCCGCACCAGCGCCATCGCCGCAAGCAGGAACGAGATGTGGGCCTTGACCTGAGGCGTGACTCGTTCGTTCAGGCTCTGGATGCGGATGCCGCCAGCCAGGTAGTGCATGGCGACCGACAGCACGAGCACCACCATGAGGGCGGTGAACATCCAGCCGAGCAGCCAGGACAGGAACGGCAGCCGGAACACGAAGAACCCGAGATCCCGGCCGAACTGCGGATCTTGAATACCGAAGTCAACGCTGTTCGTGAACAGCAACCAGTTCTTCCACTGGGCCGCCGCGCTCGCGCCGATCGACATGGCGAACAGTGCAGTGACGGCGATGCGAACGAGGCCCCAACGGGCGCCAACAACTTCGCGGAATCGAGCGACGGCTTCTTCTTCAGGGCTTGGTTCGCGGTATTGCGGCGCCAACTTGTCGGCCAACCACAGGTTCACCCAGCACACGACGGCGAACAACAGCACGAAGACCACGGCCAGAACGATCTGGCTGAAGAGCACGGTGCGCCAAACGCGACCGAAGTCGATCGCCTGGAACCACAGGTAGTCGGTGACGAAGTTTGCGATGCCTCGGACCGACAGCAGCAGGGCAAAGAGGCCCATGACGACGATCACCAGGAATGCCCGGGTCCGTCCGCTCAAAGCTTCTCGGTTTCGCCCGGGTCGAGGCAGGGAGGATTCAGGCCGCATGCCTCGGCGAGCTTATCCCCGACCGTTGGGCCTGCTCCCGTCGCCAGCGGCCCTTTCTTTGGGATCCGCCGGAAGAACGATCAGTGTGCGCCGACCAACCAAGGCAACGGCGTGTCCGAATCGAGGCCGTCACAGGCGCCTGCGGTGACCAGCAGCGCGGCCAAGCTGGATGCAGCTTCGCCCAGGTACTCGGTCTTGCGCTGGCGGTAGAACGCCCGAATCGCATCGATGTGTGCGCCACTGTCGGAACTCATTGCATCGAGTTCGAGCAGACGGAGGCGAAGCGGAAGCACGACGGCGGAGCCGACGACTTCTTCGACCGCACCAGCGGGCATTTCGCCCTCGTTTGGCTCCGTCTCAACGAGCGCAGCACCGGCACCGTACGCCTGCGCGGCGACTTCGGTGATCGCACCGACATAGCGCTGGACATGATCGTCGGTCTCGCCGACGAGTTCGATCAACTCAACCGGCTTCTTGCCGGCGGCACGAATACCAGCGAGCACGTCGTTCTGTTCATCCGCGAGGGCTCGCTTGAGACGCTTCTCGAGGTCACCCGTGACCTGTTCGATGACGGCGTCACGTCGGCGAGCGAGCTCGGCGGCATGCTCAGCGGCAGCTTCGGCGGCGGCAGCTTCTTGGTCGGCCTTGGCTTGAGCTTCGGCTTTGGCCTTTGCCCTTGCTGCGGCGGCTTCTGCTTTCGCAGCCTTCGCTGCGGCTGCCTTTTCTTTGGCGGCGGCTTCTTTGGCTGCCTTCGCTTCGATCTTGCGCTGCTCGGCTGCTTCGGCCGCGGTGTCGGCTTGCGGTGCGTCTTCTTCGGCGGGAGCGTCGCCCGACTGGGCCCGCAGTGCAGCAAAGAGACCGGACGAAGCGACCGGCGCCTCTTCGACCTTCGCTACTTCTTCAACCGCTACTTCTTCGGGCGCTGCTTCTTCGGCGACTGGCGCTTCTTCAGCTGCTGTTTCTTCGACCTGGGCGGGTTCCGCCGTGGCGACAGGCTCGAGATCCTCGGGCGCCGTTGGCACCCAGGTGATCATCTCGCGATCGTCGATCTCCATCTTCTCGGGCACGAGAGCCACGACTTCTTCGATGTCGTCGGCGACTTCGATCACCGAAAGCTCAGCTTCGGGAAGATCGCTGAAGTCTTCGTTCGCGTCGGGGCGGTCGGCGTCGAGGTCGGTATCAGCCTCGGCCTCGGGAGCGGCCGGTGCGGTGAGCGTGGGGACCGGCAACGTTGCGGGTGCGGTGGCTGCGGGCTTGGCCTCAGCCGTGGCCGTTTCGACGACCGGCGCTTCGACCTCTGGGGCCTTGATCGTCGGGGCCGTGCGCGGCGGCTTCGGCACCGTGGTATCGGCGACGACCGGGCGGCGAGGGCTCGGCGCGACATCGCCTTGGAGGCCAGCTGGGCCCAAGTCGACGTGCGGAACCTGCACGTCGCCACCGCCGGCGTTGCCGCCTTGTTTGGCTTCGCCGGGTCGGGCCTTTGCGGCCTTCTTGTTCGTGGCGCCCTTGGCGGCGGGCTTCGATGCGCCCGGGCGACGCTCTGCCGGAGCGCGGCCAATCAGGCGAGCGTCGGCCATTTCGGCTTCGAGTTGGTGTGGCGTTGCCAGCGATTCGCCCGCGATGAGGCGAGCAGCCGTGTCGCCCATGACCTTGGCCTCGCTCAGCGAGGACTTCAGTTCGCCAGTCGACTCGTCGAGCGTGCGGCGCACAACTTCGTACGAGCGCAGCAGGCGGTCGCGACCAACACGCAGTCGTTCGACCTGAGCCCGAGCCTGACGACGGCGGCGGTCCATGTCTTGGAGGATCTGGACCCGAGCTTCTTCGGCTTCGCGAATCAGCGCATCGCCCTCGTTGCGAGCACGCTCGACATCGGTGGCGGCATCTTCACGCAACAGGGCAGCGTCTTTGCGGGCCTTGTCAACGATCTCGGCCGCTTCGGCCCGGCACGACGCCAGAATCTCTTCGGCGGCGGCATCGGCCTCGGCCCGCCGGTCGTCCATGATTGTTTCGGCGGCCTTGCGGATGCTGGTCGCTTCGGTCTTGGCATTGGTCATCAGCTGTTCAGCTGACTTCTCTGCCGCAGCGACCTTTTGCTCGCCGGCAACGCGTGCGGCGTCGAGCACGCCGGCGACTTCTTCGCCCAACTGTTGCGTCAGCCTCGACGGGTCGTCGGGGGTCTCCGTGCGGGCGGCAGTTTCCGCGCGCTCCGCGCGACGGACGGCCTTGCCCAGGCGCGAGCGCATTTCGGCTTCGCGATCTTGCGCATCGCGGAGCGATTCGGAGACTGCGATCAGGTAGGCGCGAACCTGCGACTGATCGAATCCGCGACGCTCAAGGTCGAACTTCTGGCGTGCAACTTGCGACGGTTTTACCGCCGAGTCGACAACATCCTTCGGTAATGCATCGGCCACGAGGATCGATCGTATGCCCTCCGCACGGCCCACATCGCGCATTCCACAAGAGAATCATCATTTTACTGAAACAACATCAACAACACAGGCAACTGAATATTCCACGCGTAGCGCGAATTATCCCACGCTCTGTGAGATTGCCGACTCGAGTTTCAGGCGTCGACTGCAGCGAGGAAGTCGTCGACGTCGCCGCCGAGCTCACCGATGGCTTCGAGCGCATCATCGAGCGTCGCTACGCCAATCACCGTCATCTCGTCGGCGTGGAGCAGCGCTTCTTCGTAGTTGCTCGGCGTGTCGACGTCTTCGCCGGTGCTGCGGTCGACGAACTGTTCACAGCACAGCGGCACGATGAACACGTCAGCGCCCGAGGCTTCGGCCGCAATCGTCTTTTGATGCACGCCCCCGACAGGACCGACGTTTCCGTCACGGTCGATCGTTCCAGTCGCCACGATGGAAAGGCCGTTGGTTAGCTCGCCCTCGCTGAGGACATCGATGATCGCCAGCGTGAACGCGAGTCCCGCAGAAGGGCCACCGACACGGCCGGTGTCGATGTCGACATCGAACGGCAGTTCCTCGTTCAGCATCTGTGACGTGCCGATGCCGATGAACGGGCGAGGCTCTTCGGCTCGCACATCGTCGGGCAAACACGAATCGTCGGCCGAACCGAGCGTGACACCGACGATCTCGGTTGCACTGGATTGGGTTGGATTGTTCGGATCGATCCGCTCGACCGTCAGCTCAAGATCATCGCCAATGCCGAACGCGCCCAGCGCATCGAGCAAGTCCTGAGTCGTGAGGACTTCGTCACCGTCGACACCGATGATCACATCACCCGTGCCCAGCACGCCATCGGCGGCGGTGCAATCGAAGATCGACGCGACCTCGACGCCCAAGGGCGTAACGATCAGTTCGTAGCCGAGACGCTCCAAGGCGACGACGACGGCCGAGTTCTTCGAGACCTGCATGCGACGCTGGTCTTGCTCTCGCTTCTCTTCGGTGGTCTGGTCACCGTTGATCTCGTCTTCGTGACGGATTAGCGAGTTCTCATCGATCTTTGCGTCGAGCCACTGCCACACCGAGATGTCTGCGGTCTGGCTGACGGTCACGAAGGCGATCTCGCCGTCGGGGATCACGACCTGTTCCGCAGGAGCGTTGACACGCTCGATGGTGTCGTAGACCGACCCCGGCGCAATCCGGTAGTACGGCAGGCGAACAAGCGACGCCGCAACGGCAGCGATTACGAAGATGGTCAGGAAGCCGATGCCGACCTTGTTCCACCGGCTCAACCGCGGGTCACGACCGAGAGAATCGTCGAGTGGAGCGAGCGAATCGATCGACGTGTCGGGCCCAGGTACAGTTGACGGGGTCGTGTCGTCTCTGCTCGTGCTCTCGGTCACCGTTGTCCTTCTGCTCGCCAGTCGATCTGTGCATCCTGTGGCAGCATTCGCGCTAGCTGCAACGGTACGCCAGGATCGCTGGCAAGCGGCATCAGGACGCCCCGAGGTTTTCAACCTGTTCACCAAGGCGACCCGAATTGGGCCAGACGGGCCACCGGACTCGGTGCGTGCCGCCCGACGGGCCGGCTATCGCGACCCGCTTGCGCCGCACCGCGCCATCGTCGGACCTGATGCGCACACGCCGTGGTACATCCGCTTCCGAGCTGTCGTGCTGCTGATCCTGATCGTGGCTGCCATCGGCGCAGGCATTGCCGGCGTGACCTTGTTGCTCATCGCATCGGGCCGCTTCTTCCTCGAACTCCTCGCTGGCTGAAGGTGCACGAGCTTCCGCCGCCGCCCGACCCTGCGGTGGTCGAGCGGGTCCGAGCCACCATCGTTGCCGGGCATCGCGGTGACCGTGATGCCATCGAAGCCGCCCTCACCGACTCGAGCCCGTCGGTCCGAGAAGCGGCGCTCGCCGCACTGGTCCGGGTCGATCCTGCTGCCGGGACAGGTGCCGTGCGCTCCGCACTGGGCGACGATGCCCCTCGAGTCCGGGCACGAGCGAGCGAACTTGCGCCTCACGTCGGCGTCGATCCGCGGGCGTTGCTCCCCGACGACGACGACCGAGTCGTCGAAGTCACCTGCTTCGCCTGCGGCGAGATCGACTGGGACGAACTTCAGATCGAGCCGCCGATCGGCGAGCTCAGCC
>CALDGN010000312.1 GCA_937942965.1 uncultured Acidimicrobiales bacterium
CCATGCGGTCGAGCACGCGGCGCACGCCGTCGAAGTGCTCGGCGGTTTCGGGGCTCAGGTGATCGACCATGATCGGCGCATTGTCGATGATTTCCTGGTCTTCGGGGCGCTTTGAGTCCAGGACTCGAAGCGGGTTCACCAGCAACGTGTGCTGGGATTGCTCGGAGAGGTCGGCCTTGTTCGACTCGAAGTATGCGGTCAGCGCTTCGAGATAGGCGGGCCGACACGTCTCGTCGCCCAGGCTGTTCAGCAGCAGCGTGACGTTGGTGAGCCCAAGTGACCGGTAGAAGTTCCACGCCAGCGCAATGATCTCTGCGTCGATCGCTGGGTCCTCGGTGCCGAGCGCTTCGACGCCGATCTGGCTGAACTGGCGGTAGCGGCCGGCTTGAGGACGCTCGTAGCGGAACTGCGGGCCCTCGTACCAGACCTTCCAGGGCGTGGCCGGTCGGTGTTGCACGAACGCTCGCACAACCGAAGCGGTGAGCTCCGGGCGCAATGCGTAGTGCTTGTCGTCTTTGGCGACGAAGTCGTACATCTCTTTGGTGACGACGTCGGTCGACTCGCCGAGGCGCTTGAACACACCCAGGTCTTCGAACATCGGCGTGATCACGTGGCCAAAGCCGGCCAGACGCGCCTGGTCAGCGAAGGCGTTTACCAGCGCTCGTTGACGCTCGGCTTCGCCCGGCAGAATGTCGCGTGTGCCCTTAGGGCTGCGGAAGCTCGCCTGTGCCATGAGCAGGCCAGGCTACCGGCTGCATCGCCGGACCCTGAGGACGTTTGTTGGCGGTCTCGGCCAGACCATCGTCGGATCTGCGGTGCCATACCATCGTGGGGATGCATGACGCCGACGAACTGCGCCCTGGCGTCATCGGGAGGTTCCGATCGGCGCTCCTCGCGCCTGTTTTGGTGTTGCTGCGGGCGTTCTGGGCGCTCGTCCCGCGATGGATCAAAGACAACTGGCTCGCCCGCACAACCATCGACACGATCACGCTCGTGCGCCGCAACCGAGTCATGGGCATCGCGGCCGAAGTCGGCTTCTGGGCCGTGTTGTCGATCACTCCCCTGCTCCTCGTTTCGGCCTCGGCGCTGGGCTGGATCGACAGCCTGTTCGGCTTCGCCGTCGCTGACGACGCCCGTGACGGCATCACCAGTGCCGTGCGCGACCTGCTCGGCATTGGCGACCAGGCCGTGTCGGCGATCGATGATCTCTTTGACAACCCCGATCCGACTCGCTTGACCTTGGGTTTGTTGACCTCGGTGTACGCGTCATCGCGTGGCTTCATCTCGCTCATCGGCGGCCTGGACCACATCACCGGGCGCCCCAAGCGCCGCAACTGGCTGACGACTCGCGTCGCCGGCTTCACCGCCGCCCTGCTATCGGTGCCTGCGCTCGTGGCGTTGCTCGTGATGGTCAGTGTCGGCAGGACCGGCTTCGGCCTACCCCAGCCGTGGAGCGACATCGCCGCAGCCACGACATGGCCGCTCATCGCACTCGGCTTGACCATGTTCGCGCTCTGGCTGCTGCATTCCTCACCTGCCCAGCGCACGCCGCTGCATCACGATCTGCTCGGCGCAGCTGTCGCGGTGGCGATCTGGCTCGGCGGTTCGTGGGTCACCGCTCGCTACCTGACCAGCCAGGGTGGCGCCGACGTGCTCGGCATCCTTGGCGGCTCCGTCGGTCTGTTGATCTGGCTCTACATCATGGCCAGCGGAATCCTGATCGGGGCCCAAGTCAACGTGGCCGTCCACAGCCCCCTTAGCAACGAGACGACCGAGGCCGAAGAAGACCGGCACGTCGCCGAACCCGAGCTCCTCGAGGACGACGACCACGAGTCCCTCCACGCAACAGACCCGCGCTCGTGAGGAATTTCACCCACTGAGTCCTCAAACCCATCGTGGCGCTGCCGATGAACACACATGCAGTTCGAGATGCGACGCGGGATCGTTGCCGGCTGCGCCTGCCTCGCCATGCTTCTGCCGGCTTGCACGGGCGTCACCGAAATCACCGGTCCTATCGAGGAGTCAGACGAGCCAGTAGAGCTCGCGCTCGTTGATGAACCGGCGCTCGACGTCGTCCCGACCGCAGTCCCCGCAAACGACACCTCCCCGACCACGCCGGCCGACAGCGCCGGTACCGAGGCGATGGAGGACGCTCCTGTTGAGGCAGCCGATTGGGTCGAATGGGACGTCGATGGCGTCTATGTCGTCGACGTACCCGGTTCTATGAACACCCGACTCTGGCTCGACACCGAGCTCGACCTGTTCATCGACGAGGCCAAGGAAACCGGCCTCGAGATCCCTCGCCAGCTCCTCACCGAGTACGACCAGATTCTGCAGACGTCCCAAGGAATCATCTTCTTCGGGCCCGATGGAGACTCGTTGACGGCGCATCGCAGCTTCGGCACCGCCAACGAACTCATCAATCACGAGTACCACGTCGACCAGATGAAGCTCATGTACAGCAGCTTCGCCTCGAACGTTGATCTGTCGAGCGAGCCCCGCAAGTTCGGCGAGATACCCGGCATCTTGGTTCGGGGCACCTACGACGTCGAAGAAAAGCGTTGGTACCACTACGGCTTCCAGACGCACTCGGGCGCCTATCTCTACTACTTCACCGTCGCACTCGTCGGTGAAGATGACCCCGAGATGGTCACCGAGCTGTTCCGCAGCATCGTCATCAACTCGTAGGTCACCGAACAGTCGCCGCCAGCCGTGAGGCCTAGGCGTCGTTGAGCATTCGGTGGGCTTCGTAGACGCCGTCGATGTCACGCACGATCTGC
>CALDGN010000313.1 GCA_937942965.1 uncultured Acidimicrobiales bacterium
GCGGAACGTGGTTCGGCTGACCGTGCCGCCTCGGAGTCGGACGATCGCGAACAGGACCGGGATCGAAAGCAGGAAGCGCATCGGCGAGCCGATGAGCGGGTGGACGGTGACGAGCTTGGTGATGACCGGCCCGGCACCCCAGAGCACGACCACGCCAGCCAGGGCGATGAGCGGCAAGCGCTCCGATGCCAGGGGAGTTGTTGCGCTGGTCGATGATGGGTTGGTGGATGTCGGCTTGCTCGCGATGCGCGCATCGTAGGGCCAACCACTGGTTTGAGAACAACTGGGGGCATTCGCCGAATTGGGGTTTTGGCGAATGTTGCTGGTGTTGCTGAAGTTATTTCTGACCGATTGTCGTCGCGTGGGCGTATTCGGGACTACGGTTACCAGCACCGAGGCCGCGGGCGGACCCCTGGAGCCACTATGCGTACGCGCCCCAACATCACTAGAGCCGCCGTCCTCATGCTGATCGTCAGCGCCTTTTTTGCGGTTCTCATCACCCCTGCAGCGAATGCGCAGGGCGATGACATGGTGATTTCACCGACATCGGTGGGACCTGCCGAGATTGGTTCAACGGTCGAGGAACTGACTGAGCAGCTCGGTGGTGACTACACCGTTGGCGACGAGGTCCGCATCACCGTCGACTTCAGCGGCCATGTTGTGAGCCGCGACGGCGACGTGCAGTTCCGTGCCGTCAAGGCCAATGCGCCCGGCGACGAGCTCAGCCTCTTCATCATCAACAACGACGAGTTCGCGACCGCCGAGGGCGTGGGCCCGGGCATGACGATCGCTGACGCCGAAGCCATCTATGGCGAAGCAACGCTGAACTGGAACCCCGATAACGAGGGCCGCGAGTTCGTAAGCTTCGAGAACCAGCCCGAGGGGCGCATCCAGTTCCGCACACCGGGCATTGCTGGCACCAACGTCGGTATCTACGAAGACGACGAACTCGAGACGAACGAATACGACCCCGAAGGCGTGATCGCCGCCGTCTGGATCAGTTGCGTGCCGGGCACCGATTGCCCCGTCGACCTCGGCGACGATGCGGGCAATGCCGGAGCAGGCGGCTCCGATGATGGCGATGGCGACGACGAGGTAGAAGAAGAGCCTGAGCCCACGCCGACACCGACGCCAACGCCGTCCCCGACTCCTGAGCCCGAGCCAGAGCCAGAAGACGATGACGACGACGCAGAGACCGGCGGCACCGCTGCAGGTTCTGGCGGCCAGAGCGAACTGCCGGCAACGGGCTTCGAGGAAATCCTGCTGGTCAGTCTGGCCTCAACGCTCTTCTTGATGGGCGGCATGATGGTGCTGGTGCACCGCAATTACCTCGCTCCGACCTGGCTCCGCAGCCGCCGCTGGTAAGCGCGACCCGGAGCTTCTTCCCAGCACCGCGAAGAAGCACACTTCTTCGCAGCGAAAAACAGTCGGCCTTCTCGCTCTAAGCGCAAAGAACGCCGACTGTTTCGCGTTTTCGCGCTGTTCGGGCTCCCGGCAATGCCGAATACTGACCTTGTCAGCAAGGAGGCCGACAAATGAACGCAGAATTCGACATGCAGCAGGAGTGGATTGAGGACCTCGGTGGTCTTTCGTTCGACGAGCTTCGGGATCTGCCGTTCGCGGTACAGGCCAGCCTGGACACCTCGGTCTACGAGTAGCCCTGCGGGGCCGGGCGGGCTGATCGCTCGCCGTGCAAGAACGAAAAGAACGAAGGCGCCGCTACAAGCGGCGCCTTCTTCGCGTCTGAGCTAGCCCTTCAGGAACTGGCGGATCAGCGGTTCGTAGTGCTCGAGCGGGTTGCTCGTGTAGCTGGCGTCGAACGCAGTCTGGTCGTAGAGGGCGCAGAACTCTTCGGTGTAGTCAAAGTGCTCGTGGCCGCGGAACTTCTCGCGGGCGTCACCGTCCATGCCGATGTAGTCCCAGAAGTAATAGCCCTGGAAGATGCCGTGGTTCTCCACGAGGAAGTGATTCGCTTCGGAGACGAACGGCTTCAAGATCCCGGCGGCAATGTCGGGGTGATTGAACGGAGCGAGCGTGTCGCCAATGTCGTGCAGTAGCGCGCAGAGCACGTACTCGTCGTCTCGGTTGTCCCGCTCGGCACGCGTCGCCGTCTGCAAGCTGTGCTCGAGCCGGTTGACGGGGAAGCCGCCGAAGTCAGTCTCGAGGTCACCCATCAGCCCAATCACACGATCAGCGACGAGCGACTGCGTGTGCTGAATCTGGGGAATGATGACCGCCCAGTCCTCGGCCGTCGACTCTTCGAACGAGGTGAATGAGGCGCGAGGAAGATCGTCGTGCGTGGGCTTGTCATCGGTCAGGCTCATGCGCCCACGTTAGGGCTCAGGCGAGGTCAACAACCAGCGGAGCATGGTCCGCGCCGCTTGGCTTCACGTTGTTCGGGCCGTCCGGGCGGCGGTGGCCGCGCTCGGCGCGGTCGATGGTGGCCGAGGTGATTCGCTCGTCGACGCTCGGCGTGGCCAGGACGTGATCGAGTCGCCAGCCTCGGTCCGTTTCGTAGAAGTCCGAACGCCGATTCCACCACGTGTAGATGCGGTCGTCGCCGGCCCGACGGCGGACGACGTCGACCAGCGCGCCTTCGGCCAGTAGCGCCTCGAAGGCGTCTCGCTCTGGGGGACTGGTGAGGTTGCGCTTGCGGTAGCGGCTGGCATCCCACACATCGATGTCGGCGGGCGCGATGTTCAGGTCGCCGAGCAGGATCTGGTCGGGGTCGTCTTCGCGATCCATCTCCAGCCATGCGGCATAGAGCGCGAACCACGCCAGCTTCACCTGATGCGCTGTCGTGGCGACCTTGCGGCCGTTCGGCGCGTAACAAGTGTGCACCCG
>CALDGN010000314.1 GCA_937942965.1 uncultured Acidimicrobiales bacterium
CTGCAAGACCGGATTCGGCTGGGGCGAGGCACTGATCAGTGCTTGATCGCTGTCGGCTGGCGCCGCACCGTTGGGACCGGTACCGGTCACGGTAGCGGTGTTCACCGATGGGGTTGCTGCGTCGACCACGAGATCGAACGAGCGAACATCTTCGGCGCCAACGGCGAGCGTGCCGACAAGACCATCGAAGCCAGCCGGAGCTTGGGCATCGGTGATCGTGACGTTCTCGGCGGTCGTGCCGGCGTCGTTGCGGACGTTCAAGCAGTAGGTGACAGTGCTTCCAAACTGGGCCGGCAAGGCGGCACCCAACCCGTCGACGCCGTCAGCCAAGGTGGCCGGACAGGTGCCGTTCGGACCAGCAACAACCGTCTTCACGATCTGCAGCACGGGGTTCGGCTGGGGCGAGGAGCTGATGAGCGCCTGGTCGGTGTCATCGGGAACTGGACCGTTCGGGCCGGAACCGCCAACTGCGGCAGTGTTGACGTTCGGCGTTGCGGCGTCGACCACGAGGTCGAACGAGCGGGTCGCTTCGGCGCCGACGGCGAGATCGCCGATCGCACCATCGAAGCCAGCCGGAGCCTGTGGATCCGAGATCAGGACGTCGGTGGCGTCGGAGCCAGACGCGTTGCGCACGGTCATGCAGTAGGTGACGGTGTCGTCGAACTGGACAGGCAATGCGGTGCCGAGACCCTGAACGCCGTCATCGAACGTGGCGGGACAGGTGCCGCCGGGTCCAGCAACGACCGTCTTGACGATCTCGAGGACCGGATCGGGCTGTGGCGACGGGTCGATCACGGCCTGGTCGCTGTCCGCAGGGACAGGACCGTTCGGGCCGGAGCCGTTCACGGTGGCCGTGTTCAGGGCGGGGGTCGCAGCGTCAACAAGGATGTCGTAGCTCAGCGAGCGTTCTTCGCCGACCGGGATCGTGCCCAGGTCACCGTCGAAGCCAGCAGGAGCTTGTGCGTCGGTGACGACGACGTTGGTCGCAGCGGAACCACTCTGGTTCGCGACCGAGATGCAGTAGGTGACGGTCTCGCCGTAGAGGACCGGCAGCGCAGCGCCAGCACCGATGACGCCGTCAGCGAATGCGGGGCAAACGCCGTTCGGGCCAGCGATGACGGTCTTAACGATCGCCAGCGATGGATCTGGCAGGGCCGCGACATCGATCAGCGCGTCGTCGCTGTCTGGCGCAACGGCGCCGTAGGGACCGACGCCGTTCACCGTTGCGGTGTTGAGCGCAGGGGTCAGCAGCGTGACCGTCACGTCGAAGCTCAGCGGCGCCGAGTCGTCGCCAGCGAGCAGCAGACCGAGGTCGCCGTCGAAATCACCAGGCGCTTGGGGGTCGGTGACGATCACGTTCGTCGCATCGCCGGGGCCGCTATTGCGGACCGACAAGCAGTAGGTGACGGTGTCACCTTCGTCGACGTTGAGGGCCGGGCCGACGCCGTTGATCCCGCCATCGAAGTCAGGACAGGTGCCGTTTGGACCGGCGATGACCGTCTTGACGAGCGACAGCTCAGGTTGCGGCAAGAGACCGATACCGATGACCGCAGTGTCACTCACGGCAGGCAGCGGGCCGTCGGGGCCGAGGCCGACCGCTGTGGCGGTATTCGTGCGAGGCGTGTTCAGGTCGACCTGCAGGTCATAGGAGAACGTTTGCTCGGTCTGGCCCGGCAGCGTCCCGACCGCAATATCGCCGTTCGGGTTCTGGGGGTCGGAGATGACGACGTTGGTGGCATTGAACGTGCCGGGGTTCGTCACGCTGATGCAGAAGGTCACGGTGTCTTGGTCGATGACGTCGAGCACGGGGCCGTCGCCGACGATGCCGCCCGCGAAGTCGGGGCAGGTGCCGTTCGGGCCTTCGACCACGGTCTTGACGATGTCGAGACCAGCGGGCGGGCACGGGAAGACAACTTCGGTGACGTCGTTGACGCCTCCGGCACCGTTGTCGTTACCTGGTGCAGGGTTGTCGCCGTCATCGGACTGGTCGCTGACTTCGACGTTGGCGGCGCTTGCCGACACGGTCGCCTGGTTCAGGTAGGTGTAGCCAGCAGCGCAATCGTCCCAGGCGTTCTGGTTCAGGTCCGGTGTGTACTGCAGCTCGAGGGTGATCAGCTCGTTCGTTTCGGCTGGCAGCAGTGCGCCGACCGACAGCAGGTCGGTGTCGACGAGCCCGTCGTAGTTCGGGTTGAGCGGGAGCGAGCCGTTCGGGTTGGTCACGCTGACAATCGTGATGTCGGCGAATGCATCGTCGCCGAGTGGTTCGGCGAGCTGCAGGTTCTGGAGCGGAATGCCCGATGGTGTACCGCTGAGGAAGTCAGCCGGTGCGTTCTGCTGGGCGGCCAAGATCGCAGCCGCGACCGTTGCGCCGGAAGGAAGGTTGTTGCGGACCCGCAACTCGAAGGTCACGTCGAAGCTCGAACCGTTCCAGGTCGGACCCGAAGCGACTCGCTTGGCTGCACCGGCAGCTTCGCAGCCACCGCCGACAGCAAAGCCGGACTGGCCGCTTCCGGTGTCGCGCACCATGCTGATACCGGTGACGGCGCCGAGCATGTCGACCTGCACACGACCGCCGATGTCTTCGGAGTCGAGGCCGACGGTGTCGGTGTCGTTGAATGCGGCGAGCGAGTCGGAGCTTCCGTCGAACTCGAAGTTTGCGTCGCCGGCGAAGATCGCGATCTCGGCGTCGGGGTCGGTCCAGGTTGGCGTGACGAAGAAGCCTTCGTTCTCGCGGTCGACGTCAGTGAAGACCCACTGGCTGTAGAAGAGCGGTGCGGAGAGTTCGACGACTGCTTCGTCGCCGGCTGCCATCTCGACGCCCTTGGGCTGGTCGTTCGGGCCGCCTTCGCCACCGGCTGGGAAGAAGCCGGGGTACTGGCCGCCTGGGTCGCCCTCGGCGGTGATGTTGAAGTCCATCGTGATGCCGTTGGTGGTTACCGACGCTTCGGGGCCACCCGCAACATCGAGACGACCAACCGGGTTCACGTTCTCGGGGAACGGATCGAAGTAGGTCGGGCTCTCGCAATACGGCACCGGGTTCGGTGCCGGACCGAAGAAGGCCGGGCCCGTCGCGTCGGTCTGTGGTCCGTTGTACGGAGGCCCTTGGGCCTCGGCTACCGGCGCGCCAATGTTCGCTGCGGCCAGCGTGGCCGCGATGAGTGCAATGACGGTCAGCACCAATAGGTGTGGCTGTGTCCAACCACGCCGCTGCCGTGCAGTCGACTTCCTCACGATGTAGCCCCTCCCGGGTTTCCGCCCTAAGGCCAGAGCGTAGGTCACGCAGCGGCCCCTCTCCAGAGAAAAGTCTCATTCTTTCCGTCGAAAACGAATTCAGCCACGGTGGGTGCTCGTGGCACCAATCACCGTGGCTGAATCACGTCGACAGACGGTCAGTTTCTGTTGTCAGCGCAAAGCAGCGCTGACGGCAGTCTCAGTCCTCTTCGCCGGCGCGGCGTGCGCCGATGGCGAGCATGCCGCCGAGGGTCAGGAACGCAGCCGCAATGCTGACGAGCAGCGACGACTGGGAACCCGTGATTGCCAGAGGTGGGCTCGGCACAGGGGCCGCAGGAACCGATGGTGGTTCTTGTGGCGTGAACGGGCCTGGATCTTCTGGCTGAAGCGGCACGGTCACCGGAGGTGCTGAGCGGGTCGTGATGTCGGTGTCCTCGTTGTTGGTCGGATCTGGATCAGACGTCGACGTGGTGACCGTCGCCGTATTGACCAGGTCGACCAAGATGTCGGCGCCGCTGGTAACGGTCGCCGTGTAGGTCAGCGTCTCGGACGCACCCGAAGCCATGGCCTCGCCGCGTGCGCACTGGAGCTCGGTTGCGCTCACACCCGTGCATGCCCAACCGGCAGCGTCAGGCAGGGTTGCGATGACCACGCCAGTTGGCAGTTCGTCGACAATGACGACGTCTTCGGCAGCATCGGGACCCGCGTTGGCCACGACGAGCGTGTACGTCACCACGGTTCCGGCAGGAACCGGACCGGCGTCGCTGACGGACTTGGTGAGGCTGACATCGGCCGACAGTTCGTCGACGCCAGCATCGTTGTCGTCTTGGACCGGAGCGATGCCCGCAATGAGCGTGCCGTCTGGTTCGGATGCTTCACCGACGACGGTTGCCGTGCTGGCAAGGCCACCGACGGGAATCGTGCCGTCGACCTGGAAGGTCACGACATCGCCGACGCCGAGCGACGGGACGCCGGCGGCGTGGGTGGTGAGGAGGTCGACGTTCGTGAAGCCGACAGGAGTGTCGGTCACAAGGACGTCGGCCAGCGGCGTATTGCCGTTGTTCGTCACGACGTAGCACCAGATGACAGGGTCACCGGCGTTGGCCACAACCTCGTCGTCGACGACGTCTTGGGTCGTCGCGCAGTCGCCACCAGCAGGCACGACGGTCTTAATAATCGTGACCGATGGGACCGGCGCGGCGACCTCGATGATGGCGGTGTCGGTGACAGGACCGACGGGGCCGTTCGGGCCGTTGCCGGTTGCGGTCGCCGTGTTCTGCGGTGCGGTGTCGGACTCGACGACGACGTCGTAGGAGGCAGATGCCTCGCCGCCAGCGGCGATCGTGCCGAGGTCGATCGGACCTGGCGCCATCGGGTCGCTGACGATCACCATGGTGGCTTCGGCGTTGCCGGAGTTCTGGACAGCGACGCAGTAGGTCACGGTGTCGCCGACGTTGACGTCGAGTGCCGTGCCATCACCGGCGACGCCGCCAGCGAAGTCAGGGCACGTGCCGTTCGGACCGGCGACGACCGTCTTGACGATCGCCAGAATCGGAGCCGGGGCTTCGCTGACGTCAACGAGTGCGGTATCGGTAACCGGGCCAACAGGACCGTTCGGGCCGTCGCCGTTCACGGCAGCGGTGTTGGCGAGCTGGCCAACGCTGTCGAGGACGAGGTCGAAGCTCAGTGCGGCAGCTTCAGCACCAGCGGCGAGATCGCCGATCGTGCCATCGAAGCTCGCCGGAGCGATTGGATCAGTGACGACGACGTTGGTCGCATCGCCAGCACCGGTGTTGCGCACCGAGATGCAGTACGTGACCGTGTCGCCGACGTTCGCATCGAGTGGCGTGCCGTCACCGGCGACGCCGCCAGCGAAGTCAGGGCACGTGCCGCCAGGACCGGCAACGACCGTCTTCACGATCTCAAGGACCGGTGGAGGAAGGTCGCTGACGTCGACGAGTGCGGTGTCGGTCACGGGACCAACGGGGCCGTTCGGGCCGTCGCCAACGGCGCCAGCGGTGTTGGCCAGCTGGCCTGCGCTGTCGAGGACGAGGTCGAAGCTCAGGACCGCAGCTTCAGCACCAGCGGCGAGATCGCCAATCGTGCCATCGAAGCTCGCCGGAGCAATTGGATCAGCAACCACGACGTTGGTCGCATCGCCAGCACCGGTGTTGCGCACCGAGATGCAGTAGGTGACCGTGTCACCAACCTCAGCCGCGAGCGGCGTGCCATCACCTGGGGTACCGCCAGCGAAATCTGGACATGTGCCACCCGGACCAGCGATGACCGTCTTCACGATCTCAAGGACCGGATCAGGAAGCGCCGAGATCTGGATGAGGGCGGTGTCGGTGACGGGCGTGAGCGCACCGTTCGGTCCGTCGCCAGCAGCCGTTGCCGTGTTCTGCAGCGGCGTCTGGCCATCGGCCACAACGAGGTCGAAGCTCAGCGGTGCGGCTTCGACGCCAGCAGCGAGATCGCCGATGGCGCCGTCGAAGCTTGCGGGAGCCATTGGGTCGGTCACGACCACGTTGGTTGCGTCGCCGGCACCGGTGTTGCGGACCGAGATGCAGTAGGTGACGGTCTCGCCGTCGGAGACGCTCAGTGCTGCGCCGTCGCCGGCGACGCCGCCAGCGAAGTCAGGGCAGGTGCCGCCAGGGCCAGCAACGACCGTCTTGACGATCTCAAGTGCTGGGTCGTCGAGCGGTGGGCACGGGAACGTGACGACGGTGGGGTCGTCATTGCCGCCGTTGCCGTTGTCGACGCCAGGATCGGGGTCAACGCCTTCGTCGGAAAGGTCGGTGACGTCAACGCCGCTTGCGGTACCCGAGGCAGTTGCGCTGTTGAGCAGCTCGTAGTTCGCAGCACAGGTGGCACCGAGTGGGCCAGCTGCATCGGGCGTGTACTGGAGTACGACGACGAATTCTTCTTCGGATTCAGCGGGAACGACTGCGCCACCGGCGATGAGGTTGATATCACCGTCACCGTCGAAGCTGTCGTTGACGGCGATGTTGCCGCTGGTGTTCGTCAGCGACTCGACGGTGACCGTGGCAAAGGCAGCCTCGGTGAGCACGTCCGTCAGCTGGATGTTCGTCATGTCAATGCCGGTCGGGGTGCCTGCCGACGAGCCGCTGGCGGCTGCGGCGAGCGCAGCGTTGACGTCTGCGGTGAGCGTGGCGGTCGACGGAAGGTTGTTGCGGACCCGCAAGGTGTAGGTCACGTCGAAGCTCGAACCGTTCCAGGTTGGGCCCGAGGTGACTTCCTTGGAAACACCGATTGGCGAGCAACCGCCACCGACGGCGAAGCCGGACTGGCCGCTGCCGGTGTCGCGCACCATGGTGAGGCTCTGCACGGCGCCGAGGAAGTCGACCTGGACACGACCGTTGAGCGATTCGCTCGGGTGGCCGACCTGGTCGGTGTCGTTGAACTGGGCGAGGTTGATCGTCGTGCCGGTGAAGTCGAATTCGGTATCGCCACCGAAGACAGCGACCTGGCCAGGCGTGCCAGGATCAGTCCAGTTCGGGGTGACGTCGAAGCCCTCGTTGGAACGGTCGACGTCGGTGAACACCCACTGGGTGTAGAAGAGTGGTTCGGAGAGGGTCACGATGGCTGCGTCGTCGCTGGCCATCTCGACGCCCTTGGGCTGGTCGCCGGCGCCGCCATCGGCACCTTCGGGGAAGAAGCCGGGGTACTGCGTGTCAGGCGCACCTTCGGCGGTGAGCTCGAAGCTCATCGTGATGCCGTCGGTGGTGACCGATGCGTTCGGCGCGCCATCGACGTCAATGCGTCCGATCGGGTTCACGTTCTCGGGGAACGGATCGAAGTAGGTGGGGTTGTCGCAGTATGGCGACGGGTTCGGTGCAGGACCGAAGTACGCCGGGCCAGTGGCCTCGGTCGATGGGCCGCTGTACGGCGGACCCGCCGCATCGGCACGGGTGCCGAGCTGCAGCGAAACAGCAAAGACCGCCACGACGGCAATCAGTACAAGCGCGAGTCGACCGAAACGACTCGCAGGGCGCGTTGAACGCATTGTGTTCTCCTCCCATGCGCGCGACTGTCGCCATGCGCACCGACCGCTCAGCCTAAACAGTTCCGCTTCCGCTGCCTAGTGAAACTTGGCCCGAATGCGTGGGTAATTCAGCCCATCCCGCACCCGTGGCCCTCACGGCCCACGTCAGACAACATCAGCCCCACCAGCGACCATCTGCGGCAACCCTCAACCACCCTCAAGGCGTCTCACCCCACCCGCGGTAGAGGTCAACCTCAGGTTGAGGTTGAAGGTTTCCAGCCGTCGGAAGCGGAGCGGAGTTCGGTGATGGTTGTCGAAACGGCCACCTGGCCATCTTCGTCAAGGCCCTCGAGGCCGAAATCGATCGCTTCAAGCTCAGCGGCGCAGGCCACCACGAGCGCAGCACCCACGTCGGTGAGGGCAGCGAGCGTCGTTCGCCGATCCGACGGGTGCGGACGACGCTCGACATACCCATCAGCCACGAGCCGATCGACCAGGCTTGTCACGCTCGTCGGGTGCACCTGCAGGCGGGCGCCGATCTTGCCGAGCGGGAGCTGGCGCTCACGCGAGAAGTACAGCAGCGCCAACAACTCGAATCGGCTGAACGTGAGTCCGTGTGGATGCAGCGCAGCATTGATACGGCCCAAAAGGATCTGATGCGCGCGGGTGATCGAGGTCGCAGCGACCATTGCAGTGCCACTGCCCCAGCCGTGCTCAGCCCAGTTGCGTCGAGCCTCCTCGATCGGATCGAAATCCAACACGTCGCGACCCTATCGTTCGCTCGTCGGGCCAGTAGGGTTCCCAATAGTTGGATGTCCAACTAATCGCGCGATTGGGAACACGGGGAGCACCGATGACCGAGGATTCGAACGCCACTGCACAGGCAAACGCCGAAGCCCGTGAGCAGTGGCAGGCCGCCTACGACGCATCGAAGCTGCGGGAGGGCCCGTTCGAGACGATGTCGGGCGTGCCCATCGACGCCGTCTACGGCGACGCTCCCTACCCCGGCCAGTACCCCTACACCCGCGGCCTCTACGCCGCCGGCTACCGGTCCAAGCCGTGGACGATGCGCATGTTCGCTGGCTTCGGCACTGCCGAAGACACGAACGCCCGCTTCAAGGACATCTTGCGCAACGGCGGCGGCGGCCTCTCGACCGCCTTTGACATGCCGACGCTCATGGGCCGAGACAGCGACCACGAGTGGGCGCTGGGCGAGGTCGGCCACTGCGGCGTAGCGATCGACACGCTCGCCGACATGGAAGACCTGTTTGCCGACATCGACCTCGGCTCGGTCTCAACCTCGATGACCATCAATGGCCCTGCGGCGATGATCATGGCCATGTATGTCGCCGTCGGCGAGAAGACCGGCGTCGAGCGCTCGGCCCTGGCCGGCACGATTCAGAACGACATCCTCAAGGAGTACCAGGCGCAAAAGGAGTACATCTTCCCGCCGCGTCCGTCGATGCGAATCATCACCGACATGATGAAGTTCACGTCGGCCGAGATGCCCAAGTGGCACTCGATCTCGATCTCGGGCTACCACATTCGCGAAGCCGGATCGACGGCAGCCCAAGAGCTGGCGTTCACCCTGTCGAACGGCTTCGCCTACGTCGAAGCCGCCCTTGCTGCGGGTCTCGACATCGACGACTTCGCTCCCCGCCTCAGCTTCTTCTTCAATAGCCACAGCGACTTCTTCGAAGAGATCGGCAAGTTCCGCGCCGCTCGTCGCATCTGGGCTCGATGGATGAAAGAGCGCTACGGCGCGACCAGCGAACGCAGCATGCGCATGAAGTTCCACACCCAGACCGCGGGTGTATCACTGACGGCCCAACAGCCCGAGATCAACATCGCCCGTGTCGCGATCCAGGCGCTTGCCGGGGCACTCGGCGGTACCCAATCGCTCCACACTGATTCCTACGACGAAGCAATGGCGCTCCCGACCGAAGACGCCGCTCGTATTGCGCTTCGCACCCAGCAGATCGTGGCCCACGAGACCGGCGTCGCTGATGTCGCCGACCCGCTCGGCGGAGCGCCGTACGTCGAGTGGATGACCGACGAGATGGAACGTCAGGCCGAGGCCATCTTCGCCCATCTGCTCGAGATCGGAAACGACTCGATCCTCGAAGGCGCCTATGCCGGTATCGAGAACGGCTACTACGTCGGCGAGATCGCCGACGCGGCCTACCGCTTCGAGCGCGAGGTCAATGCCGGTCGCCGCATCATCGTCGGCGTGAACGACTTCACCGACGGCGACGACGGCGAGCGCAACCTGCTCCGCATCGGCCCCGAGGTCGAGGAGTACCAGCTCAAGCGCCTCGCCGACGTCAAGCAGCGCCGCGACGACGATGCGGTTCGCACCGTGCTCGATCGTCTCGCCGTCGAAGCCGCCGATCCCGAGATCAATCTGATGCCTTCGATCATCGATGCGGTGAAGACCTTTGCGACCGAGGGTGAAATCGTCGCCTCGCTCGAGAGCGTGTTCGGCGGCTACGTCGAGCGCGTCGTCCTCTGATGCGGCGCGCCCTCTCGCCGACCTGTCTCAACCAAACGCAGAAAGTTCTCCCATGAGTGATGATCCGATTCGCGTCGTGCTGGCCAAGCTCGGCTTCGACGGACACGACCGCGGCATCAAGGTCGTGGCCCGCATCTTGCGCGATGCCGGCATGGAGGTCATCTACCTCGGGCTTCGCCAGAGCTATGCGAACGTCGTGAACGCGGTCGAGCAAGAAGACGCCGACGCGGTCGGCCTCTCGATGCACAACGCGAGCCATATGACGCTTGCACCCAAGATGGTCGCCGCGCTGGCCGAGGCCGACCTTGACGTACCGGTGATCGTTGGCGGCATCATCCCCGACGAGGACATGCAGCCGCTCGCCGACCAGGGGGTCGCCGCAATTCTCGGCCCAGGAGCCTCGGCCGAAGATGTCGCTGCCGCGGTGCGTGCCGCCGTCGCCGAACGCGCCGGCTGATCCTCCGAACTGAAGCTGCACCAATCCCCGTGAGCATCCGCAACCTTCCGATTCCCGAACTGTTCGAGCGCGCCGTCGATGGCGATCGCCGAGCGCTCGGACGCCTCCTGACCCACATCGAGCGTGAGAATGAACACGCCGAACCCATCGCTGAACTCGCCCACCCCCTCGCGGGCACGGGCCACGTCGTCGGCATCACCGGCGCGCCAGGTTCAGGCAAGTCGACCTTGACCGGCCAGCTGGTCAAGCTGCTCGGCGAGCTCGGCTTCCGTGCCGCCGTGCTTGCGGTCGACCCGTCGTCGCCGCTCACCGGTGGCGCGATTCTCGGCGACCGCGTTCGCATGGAAGACGTCGCGGCACCCGAGACCTTCATCCGGTCAATGGCGACTCGTGGCCACCAGGGCGGTCTCGCCCTCGCTGTGCCTGGTGTGGTGCGCGTGCTGAATGCGTGCGGCTACAACCCGGTTCTGATCGAGACCGTCGGCGTTGGCCAGGTCGAGGTCGACGTCGCCGGCACGGCCGACACCACTGTCGTCGTCGCCACCCCGGGCATGGGTGACGGTGTGCAGGCCAACAAGGCCGGCCTGCTCGAACTCGCCGATCTGTTCGTCGTCAACAAGGCCGACCGGCCCGGCGCCAACGACGTGCGCCGCGACCTGGACCTGATGCTCGACCTGTCCCACGCCACGGGCCAGGACCAGCGCACCGGACTGCGACCCGAGATCATCATGACGTCGGCGCTCACGGGCGAGGGTGCTCCCGAGATGTGGGAAGCCATCGTGCGCCACCGCGATGCGATCACCGAGAACGGTCAGCTCGATCAACGCCGCCAAGACCGAGATCTGGTCGAAGTCCGAAACCGGCTGCTCGTCGCCGCCGAGCGTCGGGTCGACGAATTGTTGGCCGACACCCGCCACGCCGAGATCCTCGGCGAAGTTGCCGCCCGCACCCGTGCACCGGCAACTGCGGCGGCCCATATCGCCAGCGCACTCGACTAACCCTGCTTGCGGCCGGCCTGAGCTAGGTCGGATGACCCAGAAATGCATGATGGGCTGACCGAATCCCATCAAATGACTCAGGTCCTCTGTTATTCGTCCGACAGAGAGGTATGCCTGGCGTCAACCGCGAAGATCCCGTACTGGTCATTGACCAGCGCGATCCGATCATCACGTTGAACCGAGTCGCTGCCGAAATGATGGGGCATCTGACCGCCCCGCTGGATCTGTCACTCCGACAGGCGTGTGCGGCGATTGGCAAGGCGGTCGACGCCAAGCTCGTCACCTATCGGCGCATCGAAGACGGCACGGCCCATTTCGTCGCCGGTTGGGCCCCGACCGATCCCGACCTTGTCGCCCTGCCCCTCTCGGTCGTCGACGACGCCCATCTTCCCCAAGAGCCGTTGCTGGCGTACGCGCCGATCTACCTGCTGCCCGAGCCCTTGGAGTTGCCGGTCGGCCTGCTCGATGATGGGCTCACGGCGACACTCCCCCGCCTTGCTGTTCCTGCGCTCGTCGACGACATGGTCTGTGGGTACTTGCATCTGACCCTCGGCCCCGAGGCTCAGATCAACGATGCGCTGAAGACATCACTCACCCTGCTGTCGAACCTGTTTCACCAGATTCGCCGCCTCTCTGTCGATAGCGGCGATCGCCGGTTGCAATCTCGCATGGACCGCGTGTTGCGCCAGACGGCGATCGACTTTCTGGAGTTAGCGCCCGGCGAAGAAGGCCCCGCGATCGACGTGGCCATCGAGTCGCTGGCGAAGGCGCTCGATGCGAGCCACGTCACGTATTGGGATGTGGACCTGAGTCGCGGCACGGCCTTGCGGTCCCATCGTTGGGTCGCTCCGGAGTCGAGCGTGCCCCAGATCCTCAGCGAGGATCCCGGCGATGAGAATGCGGCGCTCACCGCGTTTGAACGACTCTGCGATGCCGACGTGCTTGGCCGCGTGGCCGGCCATGGTGTCGCCGAGGTCGTGATCGACGTCGGCCGCCACAAGATCCTGACCCCGCTCGTTGCCCCCGGACGACTCGGCCGCGCCCTCCGTGGCGCCCTCGTGATCTCTCGCCCCGTCGCCCAGCACTGGACGCAGTGGGAGCGCGACGCGATCACGACGTTCACGGCGATGATCCCCCAGATCCGCAGCCGCATGGAGACCGAGGCGCAGGTCATGGCCTCGTTCTATGACGCCCCGGTCGGGATCACCCTGGTCGGCGACGACGACGAGATCCTCGACTGCAACCAGTCATTCCTCGACTTACTCGGCCTCGACGACGAGCGGGCGATCCTGCGCACGAACCTGCGCGAACTCGTTGCGTACGAGGTGCTGAGCGACGACGGGATCGAGGCCCTTGATGCCCGCCCGCCCGAGGGGGTCCGCGGACTCGAACTCCCCTATCGACACGCCCACGGCCACGTCGTTTGGGGTCGGCTGTCCAGCAGCCCGATCCGAAGCGGCAAAGGCACGACCTGGCTCGTGCACGTCGAGGACATCACCGCAGTGCGCGCCGAGCGCGAACGCGATCGCGAGCGCGCAACCCGAGACGCACTGACCGGTCTCCCGAATCGTCATGAGCTCGTCGATGCAATGCACTTGCGAGGACGTGACCCGTACACGCTCATGATGCTTGACCTCGATGGGTTCAAGGCGATCAACGACCAGCACGGCCACCTCGTTGGTGACGAGCTGTTGGCCACCATCGGCACCCGCCTGTGCGACAGCGTCCGGGCTGGCGATCTCCTTGGCCGCTTCGGCGGCGACGAGTTCGTCGCGATTCTGGCGGGCCATCATGACGACACGGTCATCAACATCCAGATCGAGCGCTTGCGAGCGTGCATCACGCAGCCGGTCGCAACGTCGGCCGGCATGGTGTCGGTCGGTGTCAGCATCGGTGTTGCCCGCAACGGCGACGGCGAGACTGCGGACGAGGTCATGGCCCGAGCCGACGCCGCCATGTACGCCGAGAAGCAGATGAATCCCGCGCAGCTTCGATCGGTCACCGCTCACGAACTGAGGGATCGCACTGCCACACTGGCGGGGTGATCCTTCGACTTCTTGTCAGCCTGTTGCTGGTCTTGGCCTCGTTCGGCGCGACGTCAGCTCCCGTGGCGGCAGCGCAGGACTCCGATGACCCGGCGACCGCCGTGTCCGACGAGACAGGCGCAGCCGACGGCAACAGCGACAGCGACGAGACCTCGAACCTGCCTGCGCTCCTGATCGGCGCAGCGCTTCTGGGCGCCGGAGGGTGGGCCTACATGAACAAGAAGCAGCGTTTTCCAGGAGCCCAGTTCCGCGACTGAACCGGCCCTGCACCGCGCTTCGAGCGTGCTGCGGCGTACGTCACATCACGCCGCCTTGCAAAACCCGACCGCCATGGTCGAGAATGAGCGCTTCCTAACAACAGAATATGTGGAGCAACCATGACGCAAGGTTTCGAAACCCGTCAGATACACGCAGGGCAAGTGCCCGACTCGGACACCGGAGCGCGGACCGTTCCGATCTACCAGACGACTGCGTTCGTCTTCCGTGATACCGATCACGCCGCCAATCTGTTCGCCCTCGCCGAGATGGGCAACATCTACACCCGGATCATGAATCCGACCCAGGGTGTGCTCGAGGCTCGCATCAGCGACCTCGAAGGTGGCACCGAGACCGCCGTCGGCATTCCTGGCGCGCTGGCCGTTGCGTCTGGCCAGGCCGCCGAGACGCTCGCACTGCTCAACCTGTGCGAGGCGGGCGACCACATCGTTGCGTCGTCGGCGCTCTATGGCGGCACCTACAACCTGCTGCACTACACGCTGCCGAAGATGGGCATCGAGGTCACGTTCATCGAGAACCCTGACGATCTCGACGCATGGCGTGCCGCCGCCCAGCCGAACACCAAGGTCTTCTACGGCGAGACCGTCGGCAATCCCAAGAACGACTGCCTCGACATCGAGGGCGTCGCTGCGGTGGCTCACGACGTTGGCGTGCCGCTCATGGTCGACAACACCGTGCCGTCGCCGTACCTGATCAACCCGCTCAAGTGGGGCGCCGACATCGTGCTCCATTCGATGACGAAGTTCATCGGCGGCCACGGCACGTCGATCGGTGGCGTCATCGTCGACGGCGGCACCTTCGACTTCGGTCAGAACGATCGGTTCCCGAACTTCACCGAACCTGACCCGAGCTATCACGGCCTGTCCTACTGGCCAGCACTTGGCCACGGTGCATTCATCATCAAGGCACGCGTGCAGCTGCTCCGTGACCTCGGTTCGGCCGTGTCGCCGACCAACGCGTGGCACTTCCTGCAGGGTCTCGAGACGTTGAGCTTGCGGATGGAGCGCCATTGCGCCAACGCACTCAAGGTCGCCCAGTTCCTCGAAGGTCACGACCAGGTCGAGTCCGTCCAGTACGGCGGCCTCGAGTCGAGTCCATGGCATGACCGGATGGCCAAATACACCGAGGGCCGCGGCTTTTGCTCGGTTCCGGCGTTCGTCATTAAGGGCGGCAAAGAAGCCGGAGCCAAGTTCGTCAACGGCACCGAGCTGCATAGCCACGTCGCCAACATCGGCGACGTGCGCAGCCTGATCATTCACCCAGCGTCGACGACGCACAGCCAGCTGACCGAACAAGAGCAGCAGGCCACCGGCGTCGAGCCGGGCCTGATCCGCCTTTCGGTCGGCATCGAGACGATCGACGACATCATCGAGGACCTCGAGAAGGGCTTCGCCGCCGCAAGTGCGTAGCACGTAGAGCTTCGCTCATGATCTGAAACGGAACCCGACCCGGGCTCGTCCGAGCCGGCACCGGATTCCTTTTCTCACCGCCGAGGCGGGTCCGCTCTTCGGAGCCGGGCCCGTCTCGGTACCGTTTTTGGGCTCGACCGCCTGAGCCGCTTTGCCACCGACCTTCCCTTTCCGCTACATTTTGTAGCTCAAAGGCACGGGGGTCTGACCATGAACGAACAACCGCTTCATCGCTGGGTCGGGCGAGGCGGCGTCGTCGGACTCGGCGTCATCGCAATCATCGCCATCATCGGCTTGGTGCTGGCCGCGATCGCGCTCGGCGATCGTTCGGATCGCATCGCTGAGCTCGAAGGCGAGGTCGACGCCGCTCGACTCGACGTCGCGACGATCGCAGCGGAGCGGGACCTCAGCACTGACGCAGCCGCCATCACGGAGTCCCGGTGGCTCGCTGCGGTCGCCGTGAGTGGTGACTACTCGCCGCCCCAGAGCCGCTTGTTGGCCGTCGAGGCGGCGAACCGCAGCTCGGCTCCTGAAGCAATGGCGGCAGTCGGCGAGTTGTTGTTCGCCGACGTGCGGGTGAGACCACCGATCGCCGACCTTGTCCACGACGGACCGGTGTGGGTCACCGCTGCAGCCACCGATGCCGATCTCGTCGCGACGGGCTCTGATGACGGCACCGCGAAACTCTGGTCAACGGCCGGCGAGCTGCAGGCGACGTTGGCGCACGATGGTCGGGTTCGAGCGATCGCGTTCGCCCGCGACGACGCGATCGTTGTGACCGGTACCGCCGAAGGAACCGTGACGGCGTGGACAACCACGGGCGAGGCACTGGCTTCGGCGGGCCACACCGACCAGGTCAACGCGATTGCCGTGAGCGGCGATGCGGCGCTGATGGCCTCGGGCGCAAGCGACGGGTTGGTACTCGTCACCGATACGGCGAGCGGCGAAATCGTGCAGGAGCTCGAGCACCCCGACGCTGTGTGGACGGTCGCGTTCGCCTCCGACGACACCCGGATCGCAAGCGGCAGCCAGGACGGCATCGCTCGGGTGTGGGACGTTCCGACCGGGGTCGAAGTCGCCAGCTACGACCTCGGCCAACAAGTATCAACGCTCAGCTTCTCGCCCGATGGACGCTGGCTGTTCGCGGGCAGCCAAGGAGCGACCGGTCTGCTTGTCGATCTCGAAACCGGCGACGCCGGGGAACCGCTCGAAGCCAGCTTTCGTGGCGGGCTCCTCGACACCGAATGGCATCCGGACAGCAGCGAACTCGCCATCGTCTCGATCGGCGGCGTCCACCGCTTCGACCTGGCCGCCCGAGCGCTCATCGCTGAGCACAGCGTCGCTGGCGGGGTTCGCAACGTTGCCTACGGGGCCGACGGATCCTGGTTCGCAGTCGTGTCAGGCGACTTCCAATTCTCCTTCGGCGAAGTCACGTTCTGGGACACCGCAACCGGCACCCAGCTCGCAGGCCTGAATCTCGGCGGTCCCGTTGAGACGGTCGCGATCCACCCCAGTGGAGCTGTCGTTGCGGGCTTCCGTAGCACCCAGGACTTGGTCGAGGTCGGCGGCGGTTTGATCGCACCCGGCCCTTCCAACTGGACGGCACTTGCGTGTGAAGGAACCGACGCCGTCATCTCGGAATCGACGTGGCGCCAGCTGACGGGTGACGCCACCGAAGTGAGGGTCGACTGTGCTTCGATGTCCGGCTAGCTCAGGCGGAGTTCGCCCGCTTCGAAGCGCCGGATGACCTCGTCACGAGCCTG
>CALDGN010000315.1 GCA_937942965.1 uncultured Acidimicrobiales bacterium
GAGAGATGAGCTATTGCGGCCATAGCTCACGGTGAATCGCTAGGAAAGCGATGCTTAATAGGTCTGTGAAGCTAGCCGTCGTCTAGTGCACATGGTTCGACACCTGTCCGATTGGCCCAACAGGGGCCACCGCATTGCGCAGCAGTCCGGGGACTACGCACCCCACTCGGCGAGATAGCCGCGCATTGCCTCGGCAAGCTGGGGCGTCAACACGACGGTTCCGTCGAGCTCGCGGCCCTCGAGGTGCTCGATCACCTCGTGCACCGACACGATCGCGAAGGTGTCCATCTCGAACTCACGGCCGAGCTGCACGAGCGCCGTCTCGTCCGTCGTGTGGCGTTCGGACCGGTCGACTGAGATCACGAGGCCGTGCAGCTCGACATCGGCAACGGCTCGCAGTAGCGGCTCGGTTTCGCGGATCGAGGTGCCCGCGGTCGTGACATCTTCGACATAGAGAACACGGTCGCCATCGGCAGGTGTGTGGCCGACGAGCATGCCGCCCTCGCCGTGATCTTTGGCTTCTTTGCGATCGAAGGTGAACGCGATGTCACGGCCGCGGCGAGCGAGCGCCACCGCGGTCGTGACCACCAGCGGGATGCCCTTGTAGGCAGGGCCGAAGAGCACGTCGGGCGCTTGGCCTGACGCATCGACTTGCGCTTCGATCGCGTCGGCGTAGAACTCTCCGAGACGGTCCATCTGGGCCCCGGTGCGATACCGGCCCGTGTTCACGAAGTACGGCGTGTTCCGGCCGCTCTTGGTCACGAAGTCGCCGAACGTCAGGACCCCTGACGCGACCATGAACTCGATGAATTCCTGCTTGTATCGCTCCACGAAGCGAGTCTTCCAGATGCTCTCGCCCGAGGCACGGACACACGCCGAGTCTGGGAGCTAGCCGGTCTGGGTCAGGGCGTCGGTGTGGTCGGTGATCCAGGCGACGGTCTCACGGTTCGTTGCCTCGTAGCCACTCGCGATCATCTGCTGGAACCCGACGTTGCCGCCATCGGCGAGGGCTCGCACATTGGTGCGTGCCTGGTCGAGAAACGCGATGCCTTGTGCGACCACGTAGGCACGGTCGTCCTCGTCGAGCTCGTGCACGTCACAGATGATCCGGAAGCGCCGCACTCGATCGAGCTCGACAGCTTCGGCCGCGTTCTCGCCGCCAAACGGCACCCAGTGTCGAGCCAGCACGGCGATGTCGAAGCGTGGGTCGACCGGAGCGACGTAGTCGAAGTCGACGAAGCCGGTCACGCGGCGCGTGTCAATGTCGACGATGACATTCGAAAGGCAAAGGTCGTTGTGGCAGAACGAGGCACCTTTGGACCCAGCGGGGAAGTAGTTGCCGCCAGAAACGGCCCACGTCGCGTCGGGCAGGGCGATGTAGTCCCGTGCAGCACGTTGCAGGTCTCGCTGACGCTCAGCAACGTCGATGAGCAGTCCCTCGTCGAAAGCCCACGACGGGTACGGCGAGGTCGGAGCCTGCCCTGGGATGTAGCTCAGGCGCTGACGGCCTTGGTCGTCGGAGCCAAGCGGCGTCGGCCCAAGGTCGCAGCCCTGGTTCTGCAGATACTCGAGGAAGTGCGCAACGAAAGGGCTCTGCGGATGCGTGGGCCGAGCAACCTCGTCGCCGATGCGCACGACACTGCCGACATTGGCCCGCCCGCCGATGAGCGGGATTTCGGCTGGCTCAGTCACGGTCCCAGTCTGGCGCCCCATCTCGAGGACGCGTGGGTTTCGCGGTACTGGACTTCAGCGAGAAGCGGAGTCCGCTGGCGTGAGCGAGAACAGTTCGTCGCGAAGCGGGGCGAGCGGCCCTTGGGCCACGCGTACGAGGAACCGACGTGCCGTCGTGAACTCGCGTGCCATGTCGCTGAGCGTCTCTCGCATCGTGCGATGCAACAGGTTCTGGCTGGCCATGCGGTACCAGATCGGACCGAACTCGAGATAGGCATCGAGCTGGGTGTTCATCGACGGGCGAAGTTCGCTAAGGACGCCGCGCACGGCCTTGGGCAGAACAAGTTCGAGTGTTTCGATCGTCTCGGCTGTCAAGGGCACACTCGCTGCGCCGGCAGGGTCGATGCTGGCCGCAAACAGGGCCTCGTCGCCGAGGAGCCGCAGGGCACCAGCGCGCTCGGTCTCGGCGACCTCGGCACACAGCGTGAGCAGTTCGTGGAGGCGTTCCGGCGAGCCAGGTCGATGAGGCGCCAGATCGAACCCATCAAGCCCGGCGAAACTGACGTCAGCCGGAAGGTGGGTTGCGAGGAGATCGACCATAAAGGTCTGGAACGGCCCCTGTCCTGCAAATCGCAGCAGCGGGAGGTCGACCGGTGAGTCATCTCGTGCGGTCCAACCCGCCGAACAGATCTGCTCGGCGACACGATGGACCGAGATGGCGATCATGAGTCGGCGATGGGACAGATCGACGCCGAGCGGGCTGCGGGTGAGCAGACGGGCTGCTTCCGCGGAGCCGAGGGCGACGCGGATGCCGTTAGGACGCTCAGCAAAGAACCGGCTGGCGTCGGCCCGCGAGGCCATGCCAGTGGTTTCCGCCAAGATACCCAGCGCATTGGGATCGAGAAGCTCGAGATAGTCCGAGGACACGACGTAAGCCTACGGGTGAGGTTCCGATCGTTGTAAGGGCCATCCTGCTCATGTTGGGGGACACCAAATGGCTTCCCCAGCCCAGTATCGTCGGGCCCTGTGAGGGCTTGGAGTTTGGTGTGTTTGCGCTGGTTGCGCGCAGGCCAAGATCGCCCCAAAAGCGTTGGAATCTCAGGGATCTCCGTGGCCCTCGGATGTGTTCTCTTGTTCGCTGCTGGGTGCAGCAGCACACCCCAACGAATACCCGTTCCTGTCACTGAGCCGACAGTGGATCAAAACAGTGCCGAAACGGTTGTGGTCACGCCGTCACCTACGGTGACATCTACGCCGGTTCCGACGCTCGATGATGACCCAATCGATTCCGTGACCACCGTCGACGCCGGGTCGGTCGTGACCGATGCAGCCGGCAACCAGGTTGCGGTTCACGCCGTTCGGGCCCTGCCCGCCGAGCTGCTCGTGCGGCCCGAAGACCAAGTGCGCATCGGCCGAGCCGCAGCGATGGACATCAGCATGTGCCGATCCGGCGCGCTCGCGACCGCCGATGCCGCAAGCATCGAGTTCGCCGTCGTCGAGGCCGACAACGCGCCGCTCAGCGGCCTTGAGCCGCTCCCGGGGACGATCCCGCTCGTTGCGCCAGGCTTCGACCTGCCCGAGGCCGGGGCCTGCTCGCGTGGCTGGATCGCCGTCCATGTCGACAGCCTCGACGGCGACGTCGGACGCTATGTAATCGTCGTCAGCGGCGACGATGGTATGGAACGCCACGTCTACCAATGGTCCGAGCTCTCCGATGGTGACCTCGATCCCGCCGAGCAGCTGTTCGAACGCGGCGAGACCGTCACGTTCAACCAGGGGCCACTTGTCGGCACCACGATCGAACTCCAGGGCTGGGCAGAGCTCATCGGAGCCGAATCGCCAGCTGGGACCCGCCAGGTCGGGGTCTTGCTCGAGGTTTGCACCGCGACCGAAGACTGGCCCGAGTTCGGGCTCGGCGTCGATGGCTGGAACCTCATCACTGTCTCCGATCCAGCCGACCGGCTCGGAGCCGACCCGCTCGCGCCACTCACGGGCGGTTGCTTCGAGGACTGGGTCGAGTTCGCGGTCCCGTTCGGTCAGCGACCAACCGGGTTCACCGCCAGCGACGGCATCGACCGGGTCGACGGCGTCGCCGCATGGACGCTTGAGCGAGCGGCCATCGATGCGCCGGTCCTCGGCGGCGACGGATGACGTAGTGGCGTCGGCGGGCTGGCGGCGGGCGGCTGCCTTCTTGGCGATCGCTGGCGCGGTCGCGAGTTGCAGCGGCGGAAGCGAATCGAGCACGCCCGTCGATCCCGACGCGCCCGTTGCGCTCGCGACCACCGAGCCGCTTGCTGCGGTTGTGCCCACGGCGACGGTCGTGCCGACGCCGGCGCCCACACCGACGCCGACGTTCCAGGGGTGGGTCGACCCGGCCACGGTCGGGCAAAACGTGGGCGAGTTCGACGGCCTACTGACCTTCCGGGGCAACCCGACCAGAACCTTCTATGGCAAAGGTCCCGTGCCTTCGAACCCGTCGGTGCAATGGCGTTTCGGTGCGCCCGATGAACTCTGCTCGTTCAGCATCGTCGGTGGTGAGTCGAGCAAGTGGTGCGGCACCGGCTGGACCGGACAACCAGCGATCTTTGACTACGACGAGCGGCGCTGGGTGGTCTTTGGTTCCTACGCACCGGCGCTGCACTTCCTCGACGCATCGACGGGGGAGCGGTTGCTGGCCGACCTTGCGGTCGGCGACCTGATCAAGGGCTCGGTGACGATCGATCCCGAGGGCTTCCCGCTCGTCTACTTCGGGTCACGCGACGGATTCTTCCGAGTCGTGTCGTTCGACGGGCCGTCACCGGTTGAGTTGTGGCGGCTCGGCGCCGACGAGGTTTCGCCGACCCTTTGGAACGATGACTGGGATGGCGTCGCTGCGGTCGTCGACGACCATCTGTTCGTCGGCGGCGAGAACTCGAACATTCACATCGTTCGCCTGAACCGTGGCTACGACGCCGATGGGCGCGTGACGGTGGCCCCTGAGCTGATCTTCAATGCGCCCGGGTGGGACGACGAACTGCTCAACGATCTCGGCGACAGCAACGTGTCGATCGAGACCGCCGTGACAATCGTGGGCGACACCCTCTGGTTCTCGAACAGCGGGGGACTGGTCCAAGCCTGGGATATTGCTGGTCTGCGCGACGGTATTGCGCCGACTCGAATCTTCAGGTTCTGGACCGGCGACGACACCGACGCGTCGATCGTGATCGACGACGAAGGATTCGCCTATGTCGGTGTCGAGATTGAGCGGGCATTCTGGCGTGGCGTGCAGCTCGGTCAGCTGATCAAGCTCGATCCTCGTCGCCCCGACGATCCTGTGGTCTGGAGCCGTGACCTCAAGGTGCGGGTTCCCGACGGGGTGTGGGCGACACCAGCGCTGCATCGCGATGTGCTCTACGTGCCGACCAACGAGGGCAACCTGCATGCGATCGATCGGGCCACCGGCGAGACCCGGTGGCAGACGAAGCTCCAAGGCCCGGTGTGGTCGTCGCCGGTCGTCGTCGACGATGTGCTCCTGCAGGCCGACTGTGCCGGAATCATCCATGCCTGGGATGTCGCCGACACGACGATCGAACCGCCGAAGTTGTGGACGATCACGCTGCCGTGGTGCGTCGAGTCGACGCCAGCCGTGTGGGATGGCCAGATCATCGTCGGCCATCGACGGGGCGAGCTCATCGCCCTCAGTGACTAGGCGAGGCAATTGGGCGAAGGACTTGGCCAAAAAGGAATTTGGTTGGAGCGCCTGTGGCACTCCAACCAAACTTCCGCCTTTTCCGCCTAGCTCCTGCCCTTCGGTCTGTTGAAGGGGAGAGGATTCGCCGCTGTGTGTTCATCATCGCAGTCGACCACGCCTCCGTCTGTGAATCAGTTCACATAGAAGCGGATTTCTGTGATTTTCGTGAACGCAGAGCGTGACGGCGATCACAGGCCCCGAGGGGCCTCGCCTGTTCAGCCGCTCACATCGACAACAACTCGACCACGAACTTGGCCCTCAAGGATCTGGGCCGCGGTCGCCGGAACATCGTCGAGACCGATGTTGGTGGTCATTTCGTCGAGCAGCGATGCGTCGAGATCGTGGGCGAGTCGACTCCACGCTTCGGTACGATCTTCTTGGGAGCGGTACACGCAGTTGATGCCGACGAGGGTGACGCCACGCAGGATGAACGGCAGCACCGTGGTCGGCAGGTCCGGTCCTTGGGCGAGTCCGCAGGCAGTGACGACACCGTCATCGTTCATGCGGGCGAGCACGTTGGCCAGCGTCGCCGAACCGACCGGGTCGACCGCGGCCGCGTACTCGGACTTTTGCAGCGGACGGCCAGCTTCGCTCAACTCGGCGCGGTCCATAACGGTCGTCGCTCCGAGTCGGCGCAGATAATCGCCCTCGGCCTCGGCCCGGCCGGTCGAGGCCGTGACCTCGTAGCCCAACTTGGACAGCAACGCCACGGCAACGCTGCCGACGCCACCGGCCGCGCCGGTCACGAGCACGGCGCCCGAGTCTGGGGTGATGCCCTGCTTCTCGAGGCCAATCACACACAGCATCGCCGTATAGCCGGCGGTGCCGATCGCAGCAGCTTGGCTTGCGGACATGCCATCGGGGACTGCGGTAAGCCACTCGGACTTCATGCGAGCTCGCTGTGCGAGGCCGCCCCAGTGCGACTCGCCAACGCCGAAGCCGTTGATCGTCACGAGGGTGCCCGGGGCCCAATCCGAAGAGCCGCCATCAGCGACGGTGCCGACGACATCGACGCCCGGCACCATCGGGTAGCCGTCCTTGGGGACGATGCCGGGCCGGCCCATGACAGCCATGCCGTCCTTGTAGTTCACGGTCGAATGGCTGACATCGATCGTGACGTCGCCTTCGGGAAGCTGGTCGTCGGTGAGGTCAGTGATCGAGGCGTCTACTGCGCCGTCGTCGTCTTTGGTCAGGAGGAGTCCACGAAACGTCATGCTGTGAACCTAGTGTCTGACCCATGGCTCGCTTGACTGGGATCACGGTGCTCGCCACCGGTGCTGACGCCGACCTCGGCAAGACGACGATTCGCCGGCTCGTTGCCGAAGGTGCGTCGGTCGTTGCCGGAGCGGGACCGAGCCTCGATGACGCTGCGCTCGATGCGCTGGACACCGAGCTCGGTCCTCGGGTCACGATGGTTGGTCTCGACGTGACCGATGCAACGAGCTGGGACGCCGCAACCGCGCTGGCGTTGAATGAGCATGGGGCGCTCCACGGCCTGGTGAACTCTGCCTCGACGCTCACGACCGGCCTGATCGCCGACATGGACCCGACGGTGCTGCAATCCATGATCGACGTCAACCTGCTTGGTCCGGCGCTCGGCATTCGCACCGTTGCCCCGCTGATGCGCAGCGCCGGTGGCGGCGCCATCGTGAACATTGCGTCGACCGAAGCGCTTCGGGGCGCCCGAAACGCAGCGATCTTCGCGGCCACGAACTGGGGCCTTCGCGGGTTGACCCGCTCGGCTGCCCTTGAGCTCGGCGTCGATGGCATTCGAGTCAATACGGTCTGCCCTTCGATCGGGCTCATGAGCCCCGGCCAGGGCGAAGCACCGCTACTCGACGGCTCCACCCCTCGTTCGGTGACGATGAGCGATGTCGCCGCGATGGTGGCGTTCTTGCTGAGCGACGACAGCGCCACATGCACCGGCGGCGACTTCCTCGTCGATGCAGGTGCGACGGCCTAACCCGAGTGCCTTGAGACAGACGGCTCGCTCGGGCTGACTCCGGTACAACCGGTAGAGTTGAGCCATGGCGAAACGGAAACGCAAGGGTGGCACGGCGGTCCTCGCCCCTCCATCAGAACCGCCCGTGATGGCTGGCCTCGTCAGTCCCCGGCGCACCGTGCCGGCCGGCATTAATCGCCCTCCGTACGCGATGACCGGAGAACCTGGCCCGTCGGTCTCTGACGTCGCCCGCACGCCCGACGAGATCGCGGCCATGCGTCGCGCCGGCGCTGCGGCCGCAGAGGTGCTTCTGATCGCTGGTTCGATGGTCGCTCCGGGCGTCACGACCGACTCGATCGACGTGCGGGTGCACGACGAAGCGCTGGCCCGCAACGCCTATCCGAGCCCACTCAACTACCGGGGCTTCCCCAAGTCGGTGTGCACATCGATCAACGAAGTCATCTGCCACGGCATCCCTGACAGCCGTCAGCTTCGTGACGGCGACATCGTCAACATCGACGTCACCTTGTTCCTCGACGGCGTGCATGGCGATACGAGCTGCACGTTCCTGGTCGGCGAGGTCGACGACGTCTCCACGATGCTGGTCCGTGAGACCCGAGTGTCGCTCTACGACGCGATCGCCACCGTGCGCCCTGGCGCTCCGTTCAATGCGATCGGCAAGGCCATCGAGACCCACGCCAAGAAGTTCGGCCTTGGTGTCGTTCGTGACTTCATCGGCCACGGGGTCGGCACCGAGTTCCACTCGAACCTGCAGATCCCGCACTACTACCACCCTCGCCTGACCCGCAAGATGGAAGAGGCGATGAGCTTCACCATCGAGCCGATGCTCACGCTGGGTGCCATCGAGTGCGACATCTGGGACGACGACTGGACCGCGGTGACGATCGACGGTCGACGGACCGCACAGTTCGAACACACGATGGTCGTCACCGATGACGGCGTCGAGCTGACCACGGTCACCGCGAGCGGCGAGTGCGCCGCCGACATCTACCGAGACTGAGCAGCGCATCTTGACTCGCCGCTTCAAGCAGGTCGACGTCTTCACCGACACGCTCGGCCTGGGCAATCCCGTCGCCGTAGTGCTCGACGGTGACGGACTGTCCGACGCCGAGATGGCCCAGTTCGCTCGCTGGACGAACCTGTCCGAGACGACGTTCGTGTGCACGCCGTCGGACCCCGATGCCGACTATCACGTGCGCATCTTCACGCCGACCGAAGAACTGCCCTTCGCTGGCCACCCGACCGTTGGTACCTGTCATGCCTGGCTCGAAGCCGGCGGTGTCCCGAAGCAGCCCGGCGTAATCGTCCAACAGTGCGGAGTAGGCCTCGTCCCGCTGCGCCGCGACGGCGATCGGCTGGCATTCGCGACGCCACCACTGATCCGCTCCGGTCCGGTCGACGAGGCCGATCTGCGTCGGGCGATCGACGCGCTTGGCCTGGCCGACGACGAAGTCCTCGACAGCGCGTGGGTTGACAACGGTCCGGGCTGGCTCGGTATTCGAATTGCCGACCCTGAACGACTCGCTCAGCTCACAGCCAACCTCGACAGCCGATTCAAGGTCGGCGTGGTCGCCGTGTACCCCGGTGGTGAGACCGGCTCGGTCGACCCGGCGATCAAGGTGCGCGCCTTCTTCTGGGCGGGCAGCACCCGCGAAGATCCCGTCACCGGAAGTCTGAACGGCAGCATCGCTCAATGGCTGCTCGGCAACGGCACGATCCAGTCGCCCTACGTCTCGTCCCAAGGCCGAGAGATGCAGCGTGATGGGCGAGTCTCGGTGACCGAAGCCGACGGCGAGATCTGGGTCGGTGGCTCGGCCGTGACTGGCGTCGATGGGCAAGTGCACTTGTGAGCCCAGACCGATGAGTGCAGAGCCAGGCCCGACACGGTTCATCGTGGTTCGCCACGGCGAATCCAATGTCACGGTCGAACGACGACTCGGCGGCATGGAAGCCTGCACCGGCCTGAGTCCGCTTGGCCGCCAGCAAGCAGAGCGACTTCGTGACCGGTTTGCTTCAGGCCATGAACCTGCGATCGACGAGGTCTGGGCGAGCCCGCTGCCTCGGGCGTACGAGACGGCCGAGATCGTGAACGAGGCGATCGGCCTCGATATCCAGGTCGATCCTGAGTTCGAAGAGTTTCGCCCTGGCGCTGTCGATGGCTGGCTCTTCGAGGACTACATCGCCGAATACGGCCGCCCCGACGAGCTCGCCAACCCGTATCGCTACATCGCTGAAGGCGGAGATAGCCGAGCGTCGTTCTTTTTGCGTATCGGCGAGGCGACCGAGCGGCTCGTCGCCGCGAGCGAAGGCAAGTCGATCGCCTTGTTCTGCCACGGCGGCGTGGTCGACGTCATCTTCCGGCGACTTCTCGCGATCCAAAGCGAGACGCCGTTCCAGTTGCACACGATCAACACGTCAGTGAACGAGTTCGTGACGACGGCGCACGGGCCGCCTCGCCGCTGGCGTCTCGCTCGCTACAACGACAGTGCGCATCTTGCCGGGTTGCCCGCAGCGACGAACTGAGCGATCTGGTTAGAGGGCTGAGGCGGCGCCGCCAGCTTGTGGCGTGCGGGTGAACGACGCGATCACGCCTTCGGCGATACGAGTCATGTCACCGGTGTCTCGATCAAAGATCCAGATGCCATCGGTCGCGTCACCGAGCTGGCGGCCGGAGAATACGAATAGGCGGCTGCTCGGTGACCAGAAGTCGTGGCTCTGTTCGTACTGATCGAAGAACGGCCAGTACGCGTTCACCGATTCTTCGCTTGGCACGAAGGCCGGCGTGGTGAAGACCTGTCCGCCCGTGTCGACGCGCAGCACGGTCGCACCTCGGTCGCCCGGTGCGGTTTCGAACCAGGCCACCGACTGGCCGTCGGGGCTGGGGAACAGTGCCTTGGCGGGCAGGCTCGATAGGGCGAACGGTTCGCCACCGAAGGTGCCCATGACATAGGGGATACCCAACTGGATCGGGTCGATCGCATCGAGCGAGTCGTCGAACTCGGGCGTCGGCTCGGGGTCGGTCTGCATCGCAAACTCGACTTCGCCCCGTTCGGTCGGATCAGCGGACGCCGTCACCACAGGGTCGTCATCGGGGGCGAGCGTTGCTTGCATAACCACCCGGTTGCCTTCGTTGCTCACCGAGAAGCGGAGCTGGCCAGGGAAGGTCACGAGTGGTCGGCGGCCTTCGCCTGAGGAACCAGTCGTGATGAGGAACTGTTGCTCGTCTTGGACATCGGCGAACACGAGTGAATCATCGGGGAGCCAGGCGGGAGCCCCGAACGCAGCGGGGAACTCGTCGATGATGATCGTGGCGCTGCCCAAGTCGATCTGGTCGAGTCGGAACCCACTCGCGTGCACGAGCAGCTCATCGCCGTTGGGCCCCCAGGCCATGAAGAACGGTTGGCCGCGGTCGATGCGGCGGTTGGTGGGGCCGTCCTCGGCGAACGGTTCGGCGATGGAGAGGTCGATACCGCCGGGCGAGTTCGAAAGGTGGGCGATGCGGGCGGCCGACGGGTCCCAGTACAAGTAGTAGGGGGCGTCGTCGACGGGCACGCTGCTGAAGTCGCTGCGGTCGAACCGGTCGAGCGAGATCGTGGTCTCGCCGGTGGCTTCGTCGACCGCGACCCACGCAATGCGGGAACCGTCAGGCGCCCATGAAGCTTGTGAGTTGATCGTGCCGGGATCGGTGAGTGGCTCGACTTCGGTGCCATCAGGCAGCATCGTCGAGAGCTGCGAAGCGGCGTCTTGTACAACGAGGCGGCCGTCGTCGTTGTTCTCTTGCTGTTCGAGTTCGTCGCCTTGGCCTGGCTCTCCGTCGAGAGCATCGGGATCCGCAGGGGGCAGAATCGAGATGTCGGGAGCGTCTCGTTCTGGCGTTGCCTCGAGGATCTCGGTCGTCGAACCGCTGCAGGCAGAAGCGACGAGACCCACAATCAAGAGCAGGGTCAGAAATCGCCGCATCACTGGCTGCAATCTAACGGCCCAGTTCGGGCGTGTGCGGTCGCCTGGCCCGAGCTGGCCAAAACGATCATCGGGCGCAGGATGCACCTGCGCCCGACACGTTCCACGAGGACCTACTCCGCCCGCTGTGGTTGAGGCATCTTGCCACCTCGGGCTCGCGGACACAACAGGATCTTTTTGGCGTGGCCCATTTCAGGGATGCGGCGGAAGTGCCGCTCGACTCAGCGGCGCTGACAGCTTGGGCACCACGTCGTCGTGCGGGCATCCCAGATCCGTGACCGCAAGATCTCGCCACACCGCTCGCACGGCTCGCCGCCTCGGCCGTAACACTCCAGATAGAACTGATTCGAGCCCTGGCCGCCTTCGGCATTGCGGTAGTCCCGCAGCGTCGTGCCACCGTTCTCGATGCCAGCCCGCAGCACATCGACGATTGCCTCGTGCAGCCGCTCGGCCGCCGGTCGGGTCAGCGTGCGAGCAGCCGGATAGACACGGCTGCGCCAGAGCGCCTCGTCGGCATAGATATTGCCGATCCCGGCGACCGGCCGTTGGCTCAGCAGTTGCGTCTTGATGCGACGAGAGCTGGCTTTGAGCGCGCGGTGAAGATGTTCCGGAGTGAACTCGGGGTCGAAGGGTTCGGGCCCGAGCTGATGCAGGGTTGCGATCGAGGCGTAGTCGCCGGCTTCGACGACACGGATCCGGCCGAAACGGCGCACGTCGCGAAACACAAGTGTCGAGTCGTCATCGAGCTTCCACCACGCACGGACGTAGTCGTCGAGGTCAGGGTCTGCCTGCACTGACAGCTGGCCGGTCATACCCAGGTGCACGATGAGCTCACGATCGTCATCGAGATCGAGGATCAGGTACTTGCCGCGCCGGCGAACCCCGTCGATACCTGCGCCCGCGGCATGGGTCGCTTCGGCAAATTTCGCAGACGGATGGGCGTCGGCCGAAGCGATCGCTCGCCGTCGCAGCACTGGGTCGAGCTGGCGGCGGATGGTTTCGACTTCGGGGAGCTCAGGCATAGGTCAACGCTTCGGGTAGCGGCACGCGCCCGGTGACGGTAGACCAATCGGGTGACCGACCACGACCCTGGCAACGACGACGAGTTGTACCAAGAGCTTCTGCAGCGGGGCGAGATCGTCGTCGATCTCGATGCCGCACAACTCGAGGCATGGGCGAGCGGTCTGTTCGCAGCACTCGATGATGATGCAGCGGTGCTCGACTTCGTCTCGTACGCATCGAGCCGCCAGACGCCCGTCTCGGCGGCTGTGCTTGCGGCAATCGGCTATCTGGCCGACGACGAGGTCGCTCGGGCGGCTCGGCAGTCATCGGATCGGATGGCGTCGCTTGCCCCCGAATCGGTGGCTGGCCTCGGTCGAGCCCGCTCGGCGCAGGCATGGCGAGTGCAGGCCCGATTCGGCAGCTCGCTCGTCATCGGCTTCCGCCAGGATCCCGATGTTGTGGATCACGCACTGCTGGTCGAGATCGAAGACGGCGTGCTCACTGATCTGCAGATGTCGGGGCCGCCGAACGAGCTGCTTGACCCGGATGTCGTCGGTGATGGCGTCGAGGTCGTGACGATCGAGGCGAGCGATGCGCTCCAAGAGGTCGTGGCTGCCTGGGAAAAGGCCGCCCAAGTCGGTGTCGAGGTGACACCCGGCATCGCAGCGAACCAGCATCTGGTTCGTCGACGCCTTGGCGAAGAGCTCGGCGCCGATCTTGTGCTCTTCGAAGCGCACGAGGCTGCCGTTGATCTCAGTCGGGGAATGTCCGCAGACGAAATCGCCCGAGCAAACGAAGCTGCGCTCGGGACACTCCGAGCTGCCGTCGGCGATCCGAACCCGCCGGACCTTGGATCTGGGCCTGAGTCACAGTCGGGTTGGGTCGAAGTTGTGCGAGGAACCGTGCCCGGGCTTTCGCCCCGCGAGCAAGAAGGCCTGCTCTGGTTGGAGTGGGCGGACTGGCTTGGCGTGGGCATCGGTCTGCTTCGGGGCGGAGCCGAACACCCGATTACCGCAGGATCGTTCGTCGACCTGATCAACCGCTGTCCCGAGATCTCATCGACTGTGCATGCCGACGATCGCGACTACGCGGAGTGGGCCTTCGATGTCGCCATCGAGCATCTCCAAGACAACGGACTGGTCGATGACGAGTCGCTCACCGAGACCGGGTGGTCCAGCTTGCATGCCTCGCTTATCGCCGCCTGGAGCTAGTAGTTCCCGAAGTTTTGGGTGATGAAGACCTGGCCATCGCCACGGATGGCAACACCGATACCGACAACGTTGTAGGTGCCGGTCATGTTCACGTAGTGGCTGGGGCTGTCTTCGAGTGCCGATTGGGCCCATTGAATCGTGGGAGCCTCGGCGACGTTCTCGGCCCATGCTTGCCAACCGGCTGGCATCATCGCACTCAACTGGGCCTGTGGGCGGTGCGAGATGCCGCCCGCGTTGACCATCTGTTGTGACCAGTCGCGGGCGATTGCGGAGATGTCGGAACGGAGCTGTAGAGCGGGCAGGCCCACCCGTGCCCGGACCGCATTGATCTGATTGAACGCGTAGACCTCCATCTGCCCGGCGTCGCCTGGAGGCGCAGCAGGAACAGCGGTAGGGATAGGCGTGGCCGTCGGAATCGCAGTCGCGATCGGTGTCGCGGTCGGGATGGGCGTCGGCAGCGGCGTGGCGGTCGGAATCGGGGTTGGTAGCGGAGTCGCGGTGGGAAGCGGCGTCGGGATTGGCGTCGCCGTGGGCTCGACCGGTGCCGGCGTCGCGGTCGGAGGCACGGGCGTGGCGGTCGGCGGGACAGCAGTTGCCGTCGCCGGGGGAGTGGTGGGGATCGCGAGCGCGGTCGGGACCGGCTCGGCAGCCTCGTTTGAATCGGCCTGCTGGGGTACAGCGGGGGCAAGGGTCGGAACCGTCACGGGGCCCGTGGTCGGAAGCGGCGTCGCGGTCGGTTCTGGAGTTGGCGTCTCTGCAGGGGCTTCGGCCCCGTCTGCTTCGTCGGAGTCACCAGCCGAGGCCGGATCGGCGTCGCCGCCAGTGCCGTCGGCGGTATCCGCGGCGGAGACGCCAGGGACACCGAGGACACCAGCGCTCAACGTGGTGCGCTCGGCGGGGCGAAGCATGCTCAGCACCAAAACGATGCCCAGCATGGCGACGAGCAGTCCGATGATCGGGACAGTCGTGACGCGCCCAGCTAGTGACGTGGAACGGGGAGTCGACATGAGGCGAAGGGGTCGGGGACGGAGCGGAGTAGGTCCGGTGCGCAGGCACCGTTCGTAACGGAACGGTAATCCTTTCGTTCGCGGAATGTTACGCGCCCCTGGAGATTTCCTAGGCCGGGTGGCACCGACCCGACATGCCTACCTGAAACAGGGCTACGGTTCGGGTCGTGGAGCCTGTGGAGCTGACCGGCGCCGGTGATGATCGGCTCAATCCCCCGAGTGTCACGCCTGAGCCCGCGCCCCCAGACGACCAGCTCGTCAAGCTCGCGGCCGTCGGATCCGTGATCGGAGCCATCTTCGGATTGCTCGTGCTGCAATGGCTTCGACGCAACATCAACGTGAGCGTCAGCCGACGGACGAACTAACCCACGATCTAGCCCGTCGGCTTGGGTTGGCTCTTGCTCAGCCTGCGGCGGCGTAGATCACGGCCAGCCCCGGCGCATCAGCGCGGACGTTGCCAGCAGCATCGCGTTCGCGCACCTCAGCTTGGCCCTCGGGGCAGGCCGAGAGGAACGGGCACCACGCGCAGAGCGGGCCGGTCGATGCGTCAAAGGTGCCGGACTCGCAGTCGGCGTTGAGTGACTGCCATGTGCCGGACAGCTCTTCGGTCGCCGTCGCAATGTTGCGCTCGGTCACCCGAACGCCAAGCGTGCGCTGACCGAGGTAGAGCAAACGGGCGCCGATAGGCAGCTGACCCGTGTGGGCCTGGAGCGCAGCCGCATACAACAAGACCTGTTTGAGTGGGCGATGTCGGAACCGCTCCGCCGGTGCCTTGCCGGACTTGTAGTCGCTGACGACAAGCCCCTCGTCGTGCACATCGACCCGGTCGATGATGCCCCGGAACGGCACACCGCTGATGTCGACCTGGACCTCGTGTTCGGTCGCATGGACCTGGGTGCTGTCAGGATCTTCGAGCGCCCACAGCCCGGCGATCGCAATCCACGACTTCCAGCGGAACTCCTTGGAACCAGCATCGTTCAGACCGAGCGCCTGATAGTCGGACTCGCGCTCAAACTCGGGCCACAACGTGCGGGCGAGGGTCTTGGCTTGGTCTTGTGAGCGCTGGCCTTCGGGAAGCTGCAACAGGTGCTCGAGTACGAGGTGGGCGAACGTACCGACGAGTGCAGGGACCCCGGGCGGGTCGGGCAAACGGTCGACGTAACGGTGGCGCCACTTGCGGGGGCACTGTTGATACAGGTTGGAGCTCGACGGCGACAGGTGCCGAGGCCGATAGTCGTCGCCCAGTCCGAGGTGCTCGGGGGCAACCTCGAGATCGGGACCGGGGACGAATTCCATATATGTAGTTCTACTACGTGGGTGTGACAACCACGACCCTGTTCGGAACTACGCTCTGCCCATGCTTGCCGCCGTAGGGGACACGCCCTACAACATCGTGCGCCTCGTTCACCTCTTCACGGTCATCGTTGGCACCGGGTTGGCGTTTGCAGCGCCGGTCATTGCAGTGCGCGCTCGCCGTGGCGGAGGCGGCAAGCCGATGCAAGAACTCGTCGATGAAACGGCGTCGGCACTGATCTTCCCGATGTTGCTCGTCGCCGGCATGGCGGGCGGAGCGCTCGTCGGCATGAGTGATGACTTCTGGGACTTCAGCCAGACCTGGCTCGCCATTGGCGGCGCGGTCTGGATGCTGATCCTGGTGCTGGTGCTGGCGGTGTATCCGCCTCGCTGGCTCAGCCTGTTCAACCTGGCCGAGGAACGCAAGCGCATGCTCGGTGGCATGTTGCATCTCGCGCTCGCCGTGATGCTGGTCCTGATGGTTTGGAAGTTCGGCGCCCTCCCCGGCGCCTACTAATCAAACAGCGAGAAACTCTGTAAGCGAGCGACTTAGACGTCGAGGGCTTCGCGGTCGAATAGGGTTGAGTTCTTGACCAGGTAGTTGCGGCGGTTTTCGACGTTGGAGCCCATGAGCACGTCGAACATTTCGGCGGCTTGTTTCATCTCTTTGGCGTCTTGCATGGTGAGGCGTCGCAGGATCCGGGTCTCGGGATCCAAGGCGGCCGTGGCGAGTTCGTCGACGTTCATTTCGCCGAGGCCCTTGAATCGCTGCCAGCGGATGTTCTCGGCCTTGCGATTGCCCTTGGTGAGCTCTTTGGTGATCTCTTCTTTTTCGGCGTCGGTGAACGCTCGGTAGGTTTCGCCGCTGACCTTGGTCGTGAACAGCGGCGGTTGGGCGGCATACACCCGGCCGGCTTCGAGCATTGGGCGCATGTACTCGTGAATCAGCGTCAGTAGCAGACAGCGGATGTGGCTGCCATCGACGTCGGCGTCGCACAGGATCACGATGCGGCCGTAGCGGGCTTGCTCAATGTCGAATGCTTCGCCGCTGCCAGCACCGACGGCGGTGAACAGGGCTTGGGCTTCGGTGTTGTCGAGGACCTGCTTGGTGGTGGCCTTGGCGGCATTCACGACCTTGCCCCGTAGCGGCAGGATGGCCATCGTTTCGCTGTTGCGGCCCGCCTTGGCCGGACCGGCGGCCGAATCGCCCTCGACGATGAGCAGCTCGCTGTCCATGCCGTGCTTGCGACAGTCGGCCAGCTTGGCGGGCATGCCGCCGGAGCCGAGGCTGGCGGCTTTGCGCTTGTTCTCGAGCACCTGGCGACTGGCGACACGGTTGAGCACTGCAGTGGCCATCTTGTCGCGCAACGCGTTGACGTGGCTCTTCGGGCCCTCGCCATCGAACCAGGCGGTGAGGCCGGTCTTGACGACTTCGTACACGATGCTCTGAATAGCCGGGGTGCCGAGTTCACGTTTGGTCTGACCGCGGAACTGAGGTTCGGGGAACGTCACCTTGACCGCAGCAACGAGTCCTTCGTGGACATCGTCTTTGACGGCACGGTCCTTGTCTTGCTTGGCGAGCTTGGCGAGCTTCTTGGTGCCGGGCAGGAGCTTGTCGTTGATGGCACGAGTGAGCGCACGTTCGAAGCCGGTCAGGTGCGTACCGCCATCGGGCGTCGGCACGGTGTTGACGAACGAGGCAACTGATGTCTCGTAGCTGGTGGTCCAGCGCATGGCGACGTCGACCATGCACTCTCGTTCGACCGTCGTCATCTTGCCGTTGACGGGCACCTTTTCTTCGAAGGTCTCGATGCCGCTGAGGGTGATGACGCGAGTGACGTGGTCGCCTTGGCTTTCGTATTCGACGAGATCCTTGAGGCCGCCCCGTGACAGGAACTCTTCTTGGTTCTGGCTGCCGGTTCGCTTGTCGGTCAGGACGATCTTGAGGCCAGGCACCAAGAAGGTGGCCCGGGCAACCCGGTCGCGCACGGTGTCGTAGTCGATCGTCGCGTCAGGATCGAAGATGTCCCAGTCCGGCCAGAATCGGATCCGAGTTCCGGTCTTGTTCTTCGAGATCTTCTTGATCTTCTCGAGCTCGTGGGTGGCCTTGAACTTGGAGCCGTCGAACCGGCCAGCGATGCGCTCGTTGAACGACAAGCGCCAGGTGTAGCCATCGCGGTCGACTTCGGCGACGAGCTTGTTGGCCAGCGCGTTGACGACCGATGCGCCGACGCCGTGGAGGCCGCCAGAAGCGCCGTATGCGCCGCCGCCGAACTTGCCGCCCGCGTGCAGTTCGGTCAGGACGACTTCGAGGGCCGAGACCTTGCGCTTAGCGTGCTTGCCGATCGGGATACCACGGCCGTTATCGATGACTTCGATCGACTTGTCTCGGTGGAAAACGACCTCGACCTTGTTGGCGTGGCCCGCGGCGGCTTCGTCGACACCATTGTCGATGAGCTCCCAGACGAGGTGCACGAGACCCTGCGAGCCGGTGCCGCCGATGTACATGCCCGGGCGCTTGCGGACGGCGTCGAGGCCTTCGAGGGTTTGGATGGCATCAGCGTCGTAGCCAGTGGACTTCTTCTTGGTCGCCATAGCGGTTCCTTGTGGTGGGGCTTCGGCCAGGTACGGGACGACGGTGCGTTACCGCCGGCGGCTTTCCAGCGGACTGTTACCAACGGACTGGGCCGAGGTCGAGGATCTGTCGGTCGGTGGCGGATGCGGAAAGGTCACGCTTGGTTGGCTCCAACGGGAACGCAACCGGCGTGGGGTCAAGCTTGCTGTGGTCTTCGTCGGTCGACATGAGGACCCAAAGGTTCTCGGCCGAGCCGATGTAGGCGGCGCGGAGCGGCTTGTCGTCACGCAGCTTGTGTAAGCGCACACCCCCCGTGCCGCGGCCCTTGACCGGGATCTCGTCGAACGGCGTCGCCTTGGCTTCGGCGACAGGGGAGACCGAGATGATCACGCCGTCCCAGACCTCGGGGTCGACCGGGCCAGCTGCGGTGATCTTGGCGCCGTCTTTGAGCTTCATGCCGGCTACGCCAGCAGCACCGCGGCCTTGGACGCTGATGGCGTCGACGCTGGTGCGCAGTGCGTTGGCGTTGTCGGCGACCATGATGATGTCGGCGCCGTCAGGGCACGCGAACGCAGCGGCCAGGTCGTCGCCATCTTTGAGACGCATGACGGTGCTGCCGCTACGAGTCCCTTCGAGCTCTTCGATCGTCAGGCGCTTGGCGACACCGTTGCGGGTGACGAGCACCAGGTGACCGTTGATCGGGCCAGACACGATCGTGAGCGCTCGCTCGCCCTTGTTCATGCCGAAGAGCTGGTCAGCGGGCACGCCCCGGGTGCGTCCGGCGACATCGCCCACGTCGTGTACGAGCGCAGAGAGCCCGCGCCCCTCAGAGGTGATGGCCCACACCTGTGCCGTCGTCGAGGTCTCGACCTGGGTCACGACGAGATCGTGGCGGCCAGGCTTGTTGCGCTTGGCGCCTTCGAGTGCTTCGCGGCCAATCTGGCCCGAGGTCGTGAGCGACACGAGGCAGGCCTCGTCGGTGACTTCGGCGGGCTGCGAAATATCGCCAGGGGAGAAGGTCTCGAGGTCGCCGACGTTGACGATCTCGCTGCGACGGGGCCGGCCGTATTCTTCGACGAGTTCGTCGAGTTCGGTCATAACGAGCTTGCGTTGACGGGTCTCGCTGGCCAGCAACTTCTCGTAATCATCGATCGTCGACAGCAGCTGGTCGCGCTCGTCGATGAGCTTCTGCATCTCGAGGCCAACGAGGCGCCGGAACTGCATGTCGAGAATGTGGGTGGCTTGGATCTCGCTCAGGCTGAGCTCGTCGCACAGCTTCTGGCGAGCTTCGGGAACCGTCTCGGAGTTCCGGATGATCGAGATGACCTGATCGATGTTGTCGAGGGCAATCAGCAAGCCCTGGACGACGTGCAGCCGTGCCTGAGCCCGCTCAAGGCGGTACTGGGTACGCCGGATGATGACATCGAGACGGTGGTCGATGTAGTGCTTGCACAGGTCGTACAGCGGCAAGGTGGTCGGCACGCCATTGACGAGCGCAACGTTGTTCACCGAGAAGGTGTCCTCGAGCGGCGTCATCCGGTACAGCTGGGCCAGCACGGCTTGTGGGTTGACGCCGACCTGGCAATCGATCTGCAAGCGCAGGCCGAGGGTGCGGTCGCTCAGGTTGGTGATCGCGGCGACGCCCTCGAGTTTCTCGGCTTCGAGGAGCGCGTTGACCCGGGCGACGACCTTTTCGGGGCCGACGAGATAGGGGAGCTCGGTGATGATGATGCCCTGGCGCTTCGGCGTGAGCTGCTCGATGTGAGCACGAGCCCGGACCGTGACCGAACCCTTGCCGGTGGCGTACATCTCGGCCAGGCCGTCATCGACGATGATGGCGCCGGTCGGGAAGTCGGGGCCCGGCACTGCAGCGAGCAGTTCGTGCACGGTCGGCTTGGGCCGACGCTGGGTCAACACGATGCGGATGGCCTCGGCAACCTCGGCGAGATTGTGGGGTGCCATCGAGGTCGCCATGCCGACGGCAATACCGCTCGTGCCGTTGACGAGCAGGTTTGGCAACAAGCCAGGAAGGCACTCGGGCTCGGTGCCCTCGCCGTCATAGGTCGGGCGCCACTCGACGGTGTTCTCGTCGAGCTCGTCGAGCATCGACATCGCGGCCTGCGAGAGTCGACACTCGGTATAACGGTGGGCCGCAGGCGGTTCGTCGAGGCTGCCGAAGTTGCCCTGCGGGTCGATCAGCGTGACGTTCTTGGCAAAGTCCTGGCCCATGCGCACGAGGGCGTCATAGATCGCCGAGTCGCCGTGCGGATGGAAGTTGCCCATGGTGTCGCCAACAACACGGGCGCACTTGCGGTGCGGTCCATCAGGGCGAATGCCCATGTTGAGCATGGAGTAGAGAATGCGTCGTTGGACGGGTTTGAGACCGTCTCGGACGTCGGGAATTGCCCGGCTCGTGATGACCGACAGCGAGTACGCGAGAAACGACTCCGACATCTCGTCGGCGACGGAAACATCAATGACTTCGCGAGCGAAGTCAGGAGCCAGCGGCAGCTGATCCTGAGGCATGTGTCGAGTATGGCATCGGCCTACGACAGCCCCGCGGCACTGCGGCGGGACTCCCCAAATCTCTCCACGGCCCTGCGTGCAACAAAGCCCCGATCGGGCCTGCTTGGGCGAGGACTAGAAGCCGGTTTGGGCCGGGAAACGGAACCCGAAGCAGGTGCTGTCGGTTGCGCACAACGCTCCCGAGCCTGAGCCGAGGCTGGTGATGGTCAGCTCGGCATCGATCGTCGACACGTCGTCGGTATCGACCAGGCTGTCGCTCTCGTAGCTGCCGGCAAGGTCGGCGACGACCTGTGGCGAGTCCGAGGCGGACCACTCGAATGGCCCGCTCATCGACATCGTGACCCGGGTCTCGTCGACCATCGACATGTCGAGGGCGCCCGTGAACGAGCCGGTGCCGTCTTCGTTGAAGGTCAGGCTGACCTCGTTGCGAGCCACGGTGGCGCCTTCGTCCTCGAAGACTCGAGTGAAGAACGAGCCGTTGACCGTGCCAGCGGTGATCCGTGCAGGCACGTCGAGGGCGGCGAGGTCGTCGTCATCACCGGTCGCCGGCGCCGGAGTTGGTTCGACGGCGGCAACGATCTCGGGTGTCGCCGTGGGATCGGGGATCGGGATCGCCGTCGGTGCTGCCTCGGTGGCGCCGAGCTCCTCTTGGGGGATTGGTTCGCCGGATTCGTCGGTGAGCACCTGTGCCGGCTGCGCTGCTGTCGATGCGGCATCGCCGGCAATCGCGTCGCTCGTGGCTGTATCGCCAGTCGCTGCTGCGGCGGGATCCGGCGCAGGCACCGAGAAGGCGGCGTCGAGTTCGTCGTCGCTGTCGTCCGACTCGGTCGCAACTGGGGCGTCTGCGAGCAGCGCCGATGCTTCTTGAGGCGTGACCGCGATGCCGATCGAGTCGAGCTGCGGCTTGTCGCTGAGTCCGAGGAGCAGCGCGACAATGGTGACGCCAGCGGCCAACAGCAGGATCACTGCCATGGACGACCGGGTGTTGTCGGGCGCATAACTCGGCTTCATCGGGCCACCGTTCTAGCCGCTCAGCGCAGCGGCGCGGCTGCTTATGGCCGAGCAATCCAGCGAGGCAGAGACGAGGTCGACTGACGCTTCGGTGACGCTACGAGGCATGGAGGAGTACCAATTCGGCCTGGTCGCCCGCTTCGACGCCAGAACCGTCGGGCAGCAGTGCGAGTCCTGAGGCTGCGGCCATTGCCGAGAGCTGATGCGAGCCTTGCCCGCCAGCGGACCGGAAGAAGGCCTGGCCGTTCTCCCAGCGCACTTCGACGCGTGCAAAGTGGGTCTTGCCGTCGGGGCCACGACGCATCGCCTCGTCGGCGGTGCCAAGGACCCGAGGGCGGTGGGCATCTTCGAGAGGGATACCACGCATCAGTCGCAGCCCAGGACGAGCGAACAGCTCGAACGACACCATTGACGACACGGGGTTGCCGGGCAGTCCAAAGATTGGCGTGCCATCGAGCGTGCCGAACGCGAGCGGCTTGGCTGGCTTGATCGCAATCTGCATCCAGCGCATGTCGGCGATCCGCTTGAGCACCATCTTCACGAAGTCGAAGTCGCCCATGCTGACGCCGCCGCTGGTGATCAGCGCGTCGCACGAGGCTGCACCAGATCGCAGCGCTGCTTCGACCGCGTCTTCGTCGTCTCGAATCAGGCCGAGGTCGACGGTGTCGCAACCGGCTTGGGCCACCAGCGACAGAATCGTGTGACGGTTCGAGTCCCGGATCTGGCCGGGAGCGAGTGCCTGTGGGCCTTCGACGAGCTCGTCTCCGGTCGACATGACCCCGACGAGCGGACGGCGATGTGCGCTGATCGAGGCGATGCCGAGCGTCGCGAGCACGCCGATGTGGCCGGGCTGTAGCAGCGTGCCGCTCTCGAACACGGTCTGGTTGGGCTGCATGTCCTCGCCGGCGCGGCGAACCGCGGCTCCGGAGGAGACGCCTTCGAGGATGCGCACGGCATCGGCGCCATCAGGGTTCTCGGTGTTTTCGACCATGACGACAGCATCGGCACCTGCCGGCATGGGCGCACCCGTCATGATGCGAACTGCGGTGCCGGGCGTGACGTCGACCGTGGGCGCTTCGCCCGCAGCGATTGCACCGGCGACCTGCAGGACCGTCGGAGCGTCGGCGGTGTCCGCAGCGATGACGGCGTACCCGTCGACGGCCGTGTTGTCGAACGGAGGGACCTGCTCGGTCGACTCGATCGGCTCAGCGGTCACGAGGCCGAGCGCATCGAACGCAGGGAACGACTCAGCCGGAAGCGGAGCGCATTGGCTGAGCACGTACTGCTGGGCTTCGGAAAGAGGAATCATGCGGCCCTTCCAGGTGTGCGAGTTGTTGTCGAGTGGCGGAGTGCGTGAGCGAAACGCTCAGGCGATGCCGTGCTCGGCGACGATCGATGCCAGCAGCTTACGGAAATCGGCACCGAGCTCAGGATGTTCGAGGCCGAGTTCGACCGTTGCTCGCAGGTAGTCGAGCTTCTGGCCTGCGTCGTAGCGGCGGCCTTCGTTCAGGCAGGCGCGCACACCGGTGCGGTCGATCATGGCTGCGATGGCGTCGGTGATCTGGATCTCGCCGCCAACGCCGGGAGGCGTCGCCGCAATCGCATCGAAGATCGCGGCCGGGAACACGTAGCGACCAGGCGCGAGCCCGTAGTTCGAGGTGGCTTCTTCGATTGGCGGCTTCTCGACGATGCTGCCGACGTCGATGATGCCGTCTTCGATACCAAGCGGGTCGATGACGCCGTAGGAGATGACTTCTTCGAGCGGGTAGTGGCCGGCAGCGAGCACCACCGCGTCGGTTTCGGCCTGTACCTCGATCATGCGGCGGAGCAAATCGCCGCCGTCGACGAGGATGTCGTCAGGCAACAACACGGCGAACGGCTCGTCGCCAACCCAGCTCGCCGCCATGCCAATCGCGTGGCCCAGCCCAAGCGGCTGGCCCTGGCGAGTGAAGTACATCTTGGCTTTCTTCGGGATCTCGAGCACGGCTTCGAGCAGCTCATGCTTGCCGCGGGACTCGAGCAGCGACTCGAGTTCGAAGTCACGATCGAAGTGGTCCTCGAGGGACTTCTTCGACGGCGCGGTGATGATCAGCACATCTTCGATACCGGCGCCGACGGCTTCGTCGATCACGTACTGGATCGCCGGCTGGTCGACGATCGGCAGCATTTCCTTGGGTATCGACTTCGTCGCAGGGAGGAAGCGGGTGCCAAGACCTGCGGCGGGGATTACGGCTTTTCGGACACGTGCCATACACCGGCCAGGGTAGGGGTCCGGCGTCAGAGTGGGGTGGCGCAACCTACCGAGATGTCGATACGGCCCATCTGGGTACAGATCATCTGGGTAGAGCCCATGCGGCGGGTGCGGTTAGCTCTCGCCGATCGTTGTGCCTGCCGAGCGCTCATCGAGCATGCCGCGAATGTTGGTGCGATGCCGGGCGATGATGATCGCGCCGACCGCGGCAACGGCGATTGATTCGGTGGCGGGGCGCCCGATGAGGATCGTGCCGATGATGACGGTCGGAACGCCGACCATGGCGCCCAGGAACGAACGGCCCGACAAGGTGGCGCTGCCGAGCCATGCCGCCAATCCGAATGGGATCAGGATCGGCCACGACGCAATCGTCAGCCCTCCGAAACAGGCGACGCCCTTGCCGCCTCGGCTCTCACGCAGGATCGGGTACATGTGGCCGAGGACCGCAGCGCAACCGCAAAGCACACCGAAGGTGGTGTCTTCGACGCCGCGTCCGAGCAGCGTCGGGCCGATGGCTTTGAGCATGTCGAACACGAGCGTGGCGATGCCAGCGCGCTTGCCCGCAATGCGAAACATATTGGTGGCCCCAGGGTTACCGGAGCCTTCCTCGATGGGATCGTGGCCCACAATGCGGCCGATCAGCAGGGCTGAAGGAAACGTTCCGAGGAGGAAGGACGCCGGCAACAGGAGCCAAACGAAATCCACGGTCGGTAGTCTGGCAGCTCGCTATGCCGACGTACGACTATCACTGTGACACGTGTGGGCTCGACTTCGAGCTCGAACAAGCTTTTTCCGAAGACACGCTGACGAAATGCCCGACCAAGAAGTCCGGGCGCAGCCCTGAGGGATGCGCCAAGAGCGGCCGGGGTTCGGTCACCAAGGTCTTCTCCGCCCCGGGCATCACGTTCAAGGGGACGGGCTTCTACAAAAACGACAGCCGCGGCTCGTCAAGCTCAACGACGAGTTCCAGTTCGAGCTCAACGACGAGCTCGGGCTCGGACTCATCGAGCAGCAGCAGCTCGTCTGACTCGTCGAGCAGCTCGGGGTCATCTTCGAGTTCGTCTTCAAGCTCTTCGTCGGACTGAGTCCGACCGCGGGCCATGCCCGCATCCAACCAGCTTCCCCCTGATGTTCGATCAAGGAGAAGCTCATGCTCTCGATGCAGACCCGGCCTCGAAGCGACGCGCCTGCGGCGTCGCTGCCAGTGGAGTCCACGCCGAGACGAAAGCGACGGCGGGCACTGCGGGTCATCTGGACGCCCTCGTTGCTCCGGCGGATTGTGCGCCATCGCGGTGCTCGAATCGTGGCCTGTCTCGTCGCTGCGCTGTTATCGCTTTCGGCGGTGGCAGGCGAACGGGCGGCGCTCCAGGCTGAACGCGAGTCCTGGGAAGCAACCGTGGTGGCTGTCGAGGTTGTCCGGTTCGTTCCGGCCGGTGGCGAGGTTGGTCGGGCGGTTCGCCTGGTCGAGCGGCCCGCTGCCGTCGTGCCTGATGGAGCGCTCGTGGCAATCCCGCTCGACGGTCTAGCTGCGGTTGATCTCGTGCCAGGCGAGCTGGTGCTCGCTCAACGGGTGCGCGATGCCGGGGAAGGTCAGCTCCCCGCTGGAACGGTGGCAATCACGATCGAACTCGATGGCGAGGCCGCGCTTGTTGCCCCTGGTGCGCTGGTCGACGTGTGGGCGACCGATGCCGCCAACTTCAGCTCACGGCGTGTCGTGCAGGCAGCGCTTGTGCTGCAACTCGACGACCGTGATCTGACGATCGCTATTCCTGAGGGCGCTGCCGGCACCGTCGCGGTCGCGTCGTTGCGTCCGCTGACCGTGACCGTCGTGCGCTGAATCGGTTCTGGCAGAACCGCTATGCGCCACTCACGGTGACGTCGCCGACGACCAGCGACAGACCCGCTGCGCTGCTGGGCAGCCAGTCGAGGTCGCCGCCAACTTCGATGACGTCGAGCAACATGCGCTGCAGTGTCGAACCAATGGTGAACTCACGGAGCGGTTCGGCAAGTTCGCCGTTGCGGATGCGCAAGCCGTCGGCGCCGGTCGAGAAGTCGCCACTCACCGGGTTCACACCCGAGTGCAGGCCTGACACGCCTTGGATCAGCACACCGTCTTCGATGTCGGCGATCAGCTCAGCTTGTTCCCGGGTGCCGGGAGCGAGCGAGAGCGCAATAGTGCCGGCGCCTGGCGTCGACGTGAAGCCACGCACGGCATTGCCGGTCGACTCGGTGCCCAGGCGCCGGGCCGTGTAGCTGTTGTGCACGAACTTGTTGAGGCGGCCGCCCTCGATGAGGACGTTTCGGCGGGTCGCAAGACCTTCGCCATCAGCTTCGCCAGCGGTGAAGGCGTTCGGGTTGGTCGGATCGTCGACGAGCGTGAGCAGTTCGGAGCCGACGGTTTCGCCAAGGCGGTCGGCGAACAGCGAGCGGCCCTTGAGCACAGCCTCGCCGGACAAGGTGGCGCCGATGATGCCGATGAACTGGGCGGTCACCATTGGATCGAGCACGACAGTGATGCGGCCGGTTTCGGGCTTGACGGCGCCGAGCAGCCGGGTCGAACGTTCGACGGCCATCTCGGCCGCCTTTTCCAAGTCCAACTCACGTGGGTTGCGGCCAACGGCGTAGCCGAAGCCGATCTGGGTTTCTTCGTCGCCGCCGGCAATGACGGTCGAGGTGACGTAGCTGCCGGCGTCGCGTCCGCCGATACGGATGCCGCTGGTCGTGACGACCGCGGCTTCACTGATCGAGTCGGCGAAGTCAGCTGATTCGACGAGCACGACTCGTGGATCGCCGGCCTTGGTCATCTTCTCGAGTTTGAGCGCCAGCGCGATCTTGTCGTCGGTCGGAAAGTCAGCGACGGCCTGGTCGTAGAGATCCAGCTCGGCCATTGGCACGCCGTCAGGCTCAGCGAGCTTGAGGTCGGGGTCGACCGAACCGAAGGTCGCGTTGTCACGAGCTTCGGCGAGGGTCGAGTCGATGACGTCGGGGTCCAACGTGCCAGCCCAGGCGAATCCCTGGCGCTGGTTGTTGATGACCCGGATGCCGATGCCTTGCGAAGTCGCCGAGGTGAACGACTCGACGTCACCCTCGAAGACACGGACCTCGGTCTCGCGTTCGTTGACGACGATGGCTTCGAGTTGTTCGCCGTCCTTGGCGCGGCCGACGATCCGGTCGCCAAGTTCCAGAAGTTCGTCGAGCATCAGGCTGCGGTGCCGCCGACGGTAAGGGCGGGGACTCGAAGGGTGGGCGTACCGTCGCCAACGGGAACGCCTTGGCCATCTTTGCCGCAGGTGCCGGGGGCGCCCATCTCGAAGTCGTTGCCGAGAGCATCGATGCTGGTGAGGACCTCGGGGCCGTTGCCGATGAGGTTGCCTTCGCGGATCGGTTCGGTGATCTCGCCGTTCTCGATCAGGTACGCCTCGGTCATGCCGAAGACGAAATCGCCGCTGACGGTGTTGACCTGCCCGCCGCCGAGCTGGGCGACATAGATGCCCGAATCGGTGTCGGCGATGATGTCTTCGGGATCGGTTTCACCATTGGCGATGTAGGTGTTCGTCATGCGAACCATCGGTAGGTACTTGTAGCTCTGGCGGCGACCATTGCCGCTGCTGGGGCGACCCTCGGCACGAGCACGCAGCTCGTCCCACATGAAGTCGAGCAAGATGCCGTCTTCGATGAGCACGTTGCGCTGGGCGGGCTTGCCTTCGTCGTCGATGGCGTACGCGCCCCACTCGTGCGGCATGGTGCCATCGTCGATGACGGTGACGAGCGGGCTGGCGACGAGTTCGCCGACACGGCCGGCGAAGACCGTTGCCTGCTTGGCGACGTGGTCGGCTTCGAGACCATGGCCGCAAGCTTCGTGGAACAGCACGCCGCCGCCACCCTTACCGATGACCGTGGTGACGGCCCCCGATGGTGCAGGACGGGCGCCGAGCTTGGTGATGGCACGATTCGCGGCCTTGACGGCAAGATCGGTCACGTCGTACTGGTCGAAGAGTTCGAAGCCCATCGTGTGGCCGATCGACTCGCGGCCGGTCTGCATGCCGGTGTCACCGAGGGCAACACACGAAACGGAGAAACGGGTCTTGACCTGGTCGTCGCCCGTCAGCAGACCATCGCTGTTGGCGATCTGGATGCGACGACGCACGTCGCCGTAGCCGACCGAGACCTGTGCGATCGAGTCGCCGACCTGGCGGGCGGCGTCGTTCGCGAGTTCGAGCAGTTCGACCTTGCGCTGCTTGGCGACGGTCTCGGGCATGACCTTGACGGGGCTCGGCGAATCGACGTGCTGCGACGACAGATCAACGGTGCGAACACCGCCGTTGCCGTCGCGTGCAGCATCAGCAGCAGCGGTCGCAGCCTGGAGCAGGCCGCGCTCGGTGAGGTCTGCGGTGTGGGCGAATCCGGTTGATTCTCCAACGATGACTCGGATGCCCGCGCCCCGGCTTCGCCCCGAGGACAGTTCCTCGATTCGGTTGTCGTCGAGCAGTGCTCCAGAGGACTGTCGGTCCTCGACAAAGATCTCGGCGAATTTGCCGCCGCGGGCAGTTGCCGCAGCCAGCGTGTTTTCGAGGGTGCCCTGATCGATCATCGTCCTCCTCGGCCGTCAATAAGGACGGCGGACGGTTCTGCCGCGACGGTCGTCGTAGCACGGCGAGGTGTGCCGTATGGTACCCAGGTGCCGATCGAACCGGGAGTCCAGGCGCGGACCGTCCATCTTGTGGACGAAGCGGACACCGCCGTCGCAATGGGGACTGGCGAAGTACCCGTCTTGGCTACGTCGCGCCTGGTCGCATGGAGCGAGCAGACGTCGCTCGAAGCCATGGGAGACCAGGTCCCCGAAGGCTCGACCACGGTCGCAATGCGTGTGCACCTGGATCACCTCAAGGCCGCTTCGGTTGGCTGTCAGGTCACGACGATCGCCACGTTGGAACGCATCGAAGGACGTCGCTACATCTTTGTCGTCACGAACCTTGACACGGGTAACGAAGTTCTCGCACAAGGTCGGATCGTGCGCGTCATTGTTGAGACTGCGCCGTTCTTGGACTCTGCCTGCCAGGGAAGCCCCGCCGGCCTCGCCGATGGCGGGTCCTCCAGTGATGTGGGCGCCTGAGGTTCGGCGCACCATGACGAGTATCTGGCCATGACGCCGAAATCAGCGCTGATTCTTCTGCTGCGCATCGGCGTCAGCGTCGGTCTCTTGGTGTTCCTCTTTGTCACCGTCGATATCGATTTCGATGAGCTGTGGCCCGACGACGGGCAAGCAGTGATGTGGCTGGTCATCGCATTCGGCTGCATGGTCGGTTCGCTCGTGCTGGCGTCCTTCCGCTGGCAACAGGTCTGTCGGGCGCTGGGTCTTTCGATCCCCACAGTGCGCCTCTTCTGGCACACGATCGCTGGCCAGTTCCTCTCGAACTTCGTGCCCACGACCGTCGGCGGCGACGTCTTGCGCGTGAGTCGCCTCGGCAAAGAGACCGGCGACCGACCCACCAGCTTCACCACGGTGATCCTGGAACGGCTCAGCGGCTGGATGGTGTTGCCCGCCTCGATCTTCGTCGGATTGGCGTCGGACCCTGCATTGCGGGCCCTGGGAGCGGCCACTCGCGGTGCCATGGTCGCCGCGATCGTCACCCTTGTGGCGCTGATGCTCATCATCATCGCCGCAGGCAACGACCTGACCGGCCGGCTGCTCGAACGCTATGAGGGCCCGCTGGCGTGGCTCCACGCCGTCCACGAGGGCCTCGACGTCTTGCGAGCTCGCCCTCGCCAGATCATCCGCATCCTCGCAACCGGTGCCGCCTATCAGGGCATGTTGATCATCGCCTTCTGGGCCGCGGCGCAATCGATCGGCATCGAAGGCTTCGGCGTTCGAGCCGCAGCCGCATTCGTGCCCGCCGTCCTCATCGTGCAGGTGCTTCCGCTCGGCATCGGCGGCCTCGGCGTTCGCGAAGGAGCGCTGGTGCTTTTCCTCGGCAGCCTCGATGTGCCCGACGAACAGGCCGTGGCGCTCGGGCTCACGATCTATGCGCTGACGATCCTGATGTCACTGCTTGGGCTTCCGTCGCTCGTCTTTGGCGGCGGTTTGGGCGACGACGAAGACGACGACTCGCTTCCCGTCGACGCCCCGACCGGGAGTTAACCGGGTGCCTGTTCGGCTCCCGTTCCAGCTTCCTCCGGTCGTCAAGGAGGCAGTCCTGATCGGCGGCGTCTATGTGGCGTACTCGTTCGTGCGGAACGAGTTCGGCTCGGCTGCTGTCGAACCAGCGGCCGCGGCCCGTAATGCCGACCGCATCATCGACATCGAGCGGGCGATGGGGCTCTACATCGAAGCCGACGTGCAAGAGGCGTTCATCGACTGGACCGCATTCATCCAGTTCTGGAACTTGTTCTACGGGGTCTTTCACTTCTTGGTGACGTTTGTCTGCCTGATCTGGATGTACCGAAGCCACAACGACCGCTATCGGTTCTGGCGCCGGGCAGGCCTGATCGGCACGTCGACGGCGCTGCTCGGTTACGCCGTGTTCCCACTCATGCCGCCCCGGTTGCTCGGCGACTGTGGCCTCTACGGCGCCTGCCGCAGCGACAGTCCCTACATCGACACCGTCAATGACATCGGCGGCATCTGGTCGTTTGAGCAGTCGGGAATGGAAGCGATCTCGAACCAGTACGCCGCCATGCCGAGCCTGCACATTGGCTGGGCGCTGTGGTGTGCCCTGCTGCTCGTCCCGAGACTGCGAACACCATGGGCCAAGGGAATCGCGGCTGCGTATCCGCTCCTCACCCTGTTCGCGATCGTGGTGACCGCGAACCACTACTGGATCGATGGCCTGGGCGGCGTAGCCGTGATCGCGTTCGGTTGGGCGGTGAGCACCGCATGGGAACGGTGGTGGATTGCACCGAGACAGGAGCGCCTTGGGGAGAAATCCCCACAGGATTCGGGCCCGCTCGAATCGGGCGGACGAGAAATCGGCAGTAGCGTGTCGGTTGGTGATGCTTAGTAGCGCCATGCAGCCCGCCGACCTTCGTCGGCTCTCCTCGGCTCAGCTCGAAGAGCTGTGCGCAGACCTGCGCGAGGCGATTCTCGACGCGGTCGGGATTCAGGGCGGGCACCTCGGCTCCAACCTCGGCATCGTTGAGCTCACCGTCGCGCTGCATCGGGTGTTTGATTCGCCCCACGACGTGCTGCTGTTCGACACGGGCCACCAGGCGTATGCCCACAAGATGCTCACGGGCCGTCTCGACGACTTCGCCACACTGCGTACGACCGACGGCCTGTCTGGCTATCCGTCGCAGGGCGAGAGCGAACACGACTGGATCGAGAACAGCCACGCCTCGACGGCGCTGAGTTATGCGCACGGTCTCGCCACGGCGTTCAGCAAGAACGCCGGCAACACTCGCAAGGTCGTCGCCGTTGTCGGCGATGGTTCGATGACCGGTGGCATGGCCTTCGAAGGCCTCAACAACCTCGGACACGCCGACGCCAACGTCACGATCGTGCTGAACGACAATGGCCGTTCCTACGCCCCAACGGTCTCTCGCTTGGGTGACTCGCTCGCTCGGCTACGGGTGAACCCGACGTTCGTCCGGTCGCAGAGCCGCATGGAGAAGCTGATCGGTGACGTGCCGCTCGTTGGCCGCGAGGTCGAGCGTGCGCTCGACGCCGCCAAGGCAGCCGTGCGCGAGATGTGGGAGCCGACCTCGTTCTTCGAGAACCTCGGCGTTCGCTACACCGGACCGTTCGACGGCCACGACATCGACGGGCTTGAGCACGCACTTCGCAACGCCGCTGAAATCGACGGCCCGGTCGTCGTGCACGTACGCACCGACAAGGGCCGTGGCTATGCGCCGGCCGAGAACGACCCCGTCAAGAAGATGCACGACACGGGCCCGTTCAAGGTCGAGCCCAAGCCCGGCGCTGCCGATGATCCTCCTCGCGGCAAGTTCACCGCCGCGTTCGCCGAAGCGATCGTCAAGGTCGGCGAACGTGTGCCCGAAGTCGTCGCGCTGACTGCCGCAATGCCTGACTCGACCGGACTGCTCCCGTTCGCAAATCGGTTCCCGGATCGTGCCTACGACGTCGGCATCGCCGAACAACATGCCGTGACGATGGCAGCCGGTATGGCCATGGGTGGCCTGCGCCCGATCGTGGCGATCTACTCCAGCTTCCTGACCCGGGCGATCGACCAAATCAACCTCGACGTCGGCCTGCACCGGCTACCGGTCATCTTCGCGGTCGACCGTGCCGGTGTGACTGGCCCCGATGGGCCCTCAGCGCACGGCGTGCTCGACATGGTGCTGCTCTCCAAGGTGCCGGGCATGACCATGCTGGCACCGTCGTCGTACGAAGAAGTCGGCCTCATGCTCGACGAGGCGCTTGAGATCACCGATGGTCCGGTCGCGATCCGCTGGCCTCGCACCAGCGCCCGAATGGTGAGCGAAGCCGAAATCGGCACCGGGCTGCGTGCTCGCAAGGTGCAGTCGGGAGAGCGAGTCTGCTTGCTCGCCGTCGGCAAAATGGTCGAAGCCGCTGAGCTCGCCGCCGCAATCCTGGCTGCGGACGATGTCACTGCGACTGTCTACGACGTGCGCTGCGTCAAGCCGCTCGATCCCGACATGCTGGCTGACGCTGGATCCCACGACATCGTCGTCACAGTCGAAGACGGCCTTGCTGCTGGCGGCGTCGGCTCGTGGATCGCTCATGAGCTCGCCGAGGCCGAGTCGCCGCCCCGAGTGCGAGTCATGGGCTTGCCCGACACCTACATCCGCCACGGCGATCCTGACGAGCTCCTCGCCGAGCTCGGCCTCGACGCCGCCGGCATCGCCACCGAAGTCCGTCGCTGGCTCTAACGATCGAGCGACGCTCCGTCGGGGTCATTTGGGTCGACGGTTTCGTTCGGAAATTCGAAGTCTGGCAGTGACTCGACGGCCGAGGTGAGTGCTTGGCTCCAGCCCCGCGAAATGGACTGGAAGTAGGGGTCGTCCTGTTCGATGCGCATGGACCGAGGAGCCTTGAGTGAGTCCTTCTCGTACACGTTGACATCGAGGGGCATACCGACCGACAGGTTTGCTCGCATCGTCGAGTCGAAGGACACGAGTAGAAGCTTGATCGCTGCCTCGAACGACAGCGATGGGTCGAATGCTCGAACGAGGATCGGTTTGCCGTATTTGGCTTCGCCGATCTGCAAGAACGGTGTGTCAGCGCCGGCCTCGATGAAGTTGCCTTCGGGATAGATGAGGAACAGCCGAGGCGGCATCTCGCCGATCTGTCCGCCGAGAATGAGCGTGGCCTCGAACGCTGAGGCTTGTTCCCCGTGGTTGGCCACCGCGCCCTTCAGCGTCTGGCCAACGAGCTGTGCGACCTGAAACATCGTCGGTGCTTCGAGGATCGACGGGCTGCGGTCAGCAAGGCGTTGGGTGCGATCGTCGAGCAGCCCGACAGCGATCTGCGTGGTTGCGAGGTTGCCAGCGCTCAGCAGCGTGATGCTGCGATCACCCGGCTTCGTCCAGGTGTGCATCTTGCGGTAGCGAGAAATGTTGTCGATACCTGAATTGGTCCGTGTGTCAGAGATGAAGACAAGGCCACGGTCCATCAGTAAGCCAACGCAGTAGGTCACGGCAGCGAACGATACTCAGCTCGCTGCACTGCGGTGTGATCACTGCTGGACTTGGAGCGAGACGCTCAGATGCTCGGCTCCGTCACCGACACGCACGCCACGGATCGGCGCTGCATCTCGATAGTCAAGACCGGTTGCGATGCGGACATAGCGCTCGTCAGGAGAGATTCCGTTCGAGATGTCGAACCCGACCCAGCCCAGGCCTTCGACCCAGGTTTCGGCCCACGCATGGGTTGCGTCCTGTGAAATGCGGTCGTCCATCATCAGGTAGCCGCTGACGTAGCGAGCGGGTGCGTCGAGGACTCTGCACGCAGTCACGAAGATCTGTGCATGGTCTTGGCAGACGCCTGCGCCACGGGCCAGCGCTTCTTCGACCGCGATGCCCGACGTGGTGGCCCCGACCTCGTAGGCGACGACGTCTCGAATCCGGGCTGAGAGGGCATGCAGATTCTCGATCGAGAGTGCTTCGTCGACGAACGGAGCAACGAGTGCCTGAACCTGGTCTCCCGGATCGGTGAGTGCGGTCTCGCGTCGGTAGAGCCACAGCGGCGCCAGGCCTTGATGTTGCGCGACCACGCCGATCGTTCCATGGGTCTCGACTTCGCCAACCGCAGTGACGGCCACATGTGTCGCACCGGGATCGACCCGAAACAGCTCGACATGGTTCTGATGTTCGTCGGTGTAGGACAGTTCGGCGGCTCCGCCGCTCATCTCGGTCGTCCAGCCGAACACAGTCTGGCCAGGGGTCGTTGGCGGTGTGAGCCGCACTTGCTGGAGCGCGGACACGACAGGCGAGTCGTAGGTGTAGTGGGTCACGTGTTCGATCCTGAGTCTCACGTGCACACCGCTTCGAACCGGGAACATTGCGACGAGTTAGACATCGAAGTGGTAGTCCTGCTGGATCTGCGTGGCGATGCCGTTTGCGTCAATGATGGCTTGCTGCAAGAACTCGTGGAGCCCAGCGTCGAAGACATGTTCGATGGTCGTCGACTCGAAGCGCTCGACCATCTCGTCGGCCAGCTCTGCCGAGCGTGTGGCGAACTGATACTCACGATTGAGATGGTCGACGTTCGCGGCGATCTTGCCGATGCAGAAGCGCAGCGATCGGGGCATCTGATCGTCGAAGAGCACGAAGTCGGCAATCCCTGCTGGGTTGATCTCACCGTCGGCGTGGGAGCGATAGGCCCGCCGAGCCGACACGGCTCGCAAGATGGTTTCCCACTGCACCGTGTCGAGGCGAGACCCGACCTGGCTGACGGATGGCAGGAGCAGGTAGTACTTGACGTCGAGGATCCGGGCCGTGTTATCCGCCCGTTCGATAAGCGTGCCGAGTCGAGCGAAGTTGAAGCTGTCGTTGCGGGTCATCGTGCCGTGCATCGCTCCTCGGACATAGGCGCTCTCGCGCTTGATTGCCCGAAGCGCATTCGGCAAGTCGGTTGGATCAATGGGCGCCTTGAGCAGATCCGTGAGGGTCATCCAGCACTCGTTGGTGGCTTCCCACGTCTCTCTTGTCAGAGCAGTGCGAATACCGCGGGCGTTTTCTCTGGCCACGTTGACGCAGGAACGGACACTCAGCGGGTTCGACTCTTCGCGAAGCAGAAAGTCGATGACAGCTTCGCTAGAGAACTGCTCGTGGAGGCCGAGAAAGTTCTGAGTCGAGCTGGCCGTGCTGACAACGGACTTCCACTCTTGAGTCGCGCCCTCGGACCTCGTCAAGGCGATGTGGAGGCCGGCTTCGACGAGTCGGGCAGTGTTTTCGGTGCGTTCGAGGTTCCGAAACATCCAGAACAGTCGGCGGGCGGTCGTTCCCAGCATCAGGCTTGAAGAACCCATGTGTCTTTGGTGCCGCCGCCCTGGCTCGAGTTCACGACGAGGGATCCTTCTTCAAGGGCAACTCGAGTGAGGCCACCGGGGGTGATGCGTATGTTGTCGGGCGACACCAGCACGAACGGGCGCAAGTCGACATGGCGAGGAGCGAGACCGGCCTCGGTCAAGATCGGCACGGTGGAGAGCGCCAGCGTGGGTTGGGCGATGTAGCAGTCGGGGTTGGCCCGAAGCTTGGCCTCGAAATCGGTCAGCTCAGCTTTGCTGGCTGCGGGCCCGACGAGCATGCCGTAGCCGCCTGACCCGTGCACCTCTTTCACCACGAGCTCACTGAGGTGGTCGAGCACGTAGGCGAGAGCGTCAGGTTCGACGCAGCGCCAGGTCGGAACGTTCTTCAGGATGGCCGGCTCGCCCATGTAGAAGTCGATGATTTCTGGCATGTATGAGTAGATCGCCTTGTCATCGGACACACCAGTGCCAGGCGCATTCGCGATGGTCACGTTGCCAGCCCGGTACACGTCCATGATTCCGGGAACGCCGAGCATTGACGATGGGTCGAACGTGAGGGGATCCAAGTAGGCGTCGTCGATGCGCCGGTAGAGAACGTCGACGACTTCACGTCCGCGTGTGGTCCGCATCGTGACGTGACCGTCCACCACCTGGAGATCCTGACCTGACACGAGTTCTACGCCCATCTCATCGGCGAGGAACGAGTGCTCGAAGAACGCAGAGTTGTAGGCGCCGGGAGTCAGCACCGCGATCGTCGGGTTGCCGTCACAGGAAGCCGGCGTACATGCCGCCAACGATCGTCGAAGGTGGCGGGGATAGTCGTTGATGGTGCGAACCTGTGTCCGCGAGAACAGCTCGGGGAACATGTGGAGCATCGTCTCGCGGTTCTCAAGCATGTAGCTCACGCCTGACGGTGTGCGAGCGTTGTCCTCGAGCACGTAGAACTCGTCTTCGCCCGTGCGAACGAGGTCGATGCCCACGATGTGGGTGTAGACGCCACCGGGCGGTTCGACACCGATCATGTGCTGGAGGAACGCCTCGTTGCGCAGGATCAGCTCGACCGGCAAGCGCCCCGCACGGATGATCTCTTGTCGGTGGTACAGGTCGTGCAGGAACGCGTTGAT
>CALDGN010000316.1 GCA_937942965.1 uncultured Acidimicrobiales bacterium
GGGGAGCAGCGGACAGCGCTCGTAGTCGACCACGACGTCGTCGCCGCTCGTCGTCTCGATCGTGAGCAGCGCCTTGCCTCGTGGCGCTCGACCGGGTTTCGGGCTTGCGTCGGACATTGCCCGCACGCCCGTCACCGTTGCCAACGTCTCGTTCTGAAAGACCTGACGGCGCAGCATCACGTTGCGGTAGAAGAGATTGCCGATCACATTTCGGGTCGCGACGGTGCTTGCACCAATCGACACGTGCATGACGAGCGCGGGGTTGACCAGCAGCTCCGATGACCCCGTCACGGCTTCGCACAATGACCGGTCGAGCGTGAGGGCTAGACCATCGCCACTGATCGCGGTGTAGAGCGCGGTCATGCCGCTGTCGATCACCACACCGGGCGGTTCAGGGAAGCGGAGACCGGGGTGCATGTCGTCGTAGAACATGCCTTCGGGCGGAAGCGGCGTGGCCTCGGCATCGAGCGGGCGAGGTTCGATCGTCATGCCCTCAGTAGAACACGGCCAAGCTGGATAACGTCAGTTATCGAACGCCACTGGAGGGACCGGCATGATTCACACTTCGACTCTGCCCGATGTTGAGATTCCACAAGGAATCTCGATCACCGACTACACGCTGCGCATGGCCGACGAACTTGCGGATCAGCCCGCGATCATCGACGGTCCAACCGGGCGCACCATCACCTACTCCGACCTGCGCGAAGGCATCCAGCTGCTCGCCGGTGGGCTCGCCGCGACCGGCTTCGGTCCAGGCTCGACGCTCGCGCTGATGGCCCCGAACATTCCTGAATACGCGTTCTTCTTCCACGGCGTCGCCTATGCCGGTGGCATCGTCACGACCATCAACCCGACCTACACGGCTGGCGAGATCCGCCACCAGCTCCAAGACTCCAACGCCACGATGCTCGTGACGATCTCGATGTTCCTCGACGTCGCCCGCGAAGCAATCGAAGGCACCAACGTCACCGGGGTCATGACGATCGATCCCGTCGAAGGCGTGCCTTCGATGTTCGACCTGCTGACCAGCGAGCCACTGACCGCTCAGGTCCCCGTCACCAACGACGATGTCGTCGTGCTGCCCTACTCGTCGGGGACGACCGGCCGCAGCAAGGGCGTCATGCTCACGCACGGCAACCTCACCGCCAACATCGCCCAGACCGAGCACGTTCTCATCACCGAGGTCGGCGACGTCGCTCTGGCCACGCTGCCGTTCTTCCATATCTATGGCATGCAGGTCCTCATGAACGGTCTGCTCGCCAACGGCGTCACGATCGTGACCGTTCCTCGCTTCGACATGGAACAGGCGCTGAGCCTGGTGCAGGAACACAAGATCGGCTGGTTCTTCGCCGTACCGCCGATCGTGCTCGGACTCGCCAAGCACCCACTCGTCGACAACTACGACCTGAGCTCGGTGAAGATCGTGTTCTCGGGCGCCGCTCCTCTGTCGGCCGAGGTCGGCGAGGAATGCGCCAAGCGCCTGAACTGCGCCGTGGTGCAAGGCTTTGGTATGACCGAGCTGTCCCCGGTCTCGCACAGCTCGCCAGGCTTCGCCGGCAAGGCTGGCTCGTCGGGCGTGACCATCTCGAACACCGAGTGCCGCATCGTCGACGTCGAGGGCAACGACCTCGGCCTCAACGAAGACGGCGAACTCTGGGTCCGCGGTCCGCAGGTCATGAAGGGCTACCTCAACAACCCCGAGGCGACCGCCGAAACCATCGACGAAGATGGCTGGCTCCACACGGGCGACGTCGCCCATATCGACGATGACGGCTACATCTTCATCGTCGATCGCATCAAGGAACTCATCAAGTACAAGGGCTTCCAGGTGCCGCCGGCCGAGCTCGAAGGCCTGCTCCTCACGCACCCGCTGATCGCCGACGCTGCCGTCATCGGTATCGCCGACGACGAAGCCGGCGAGCTTCCCAAGGCATTCGTGCAGCTCGCACCCGGCGCCGAGATGACCGAAGACGACGTGAAGCAGTTCATCGCCGACCAGGTCGCCACGTACAAGCAGATCCGTCTGGTCGAGTTCATCGAGCTCGTCCCGAAGTCCGCCTCGGGCAAGATCCTGCGCCGCGAACTCCGCGACGCCTGAGTCTTTCCACATCTGAAGAAGTGAAACCACTCATTGGGCTCGTCGGAAGTCGATTCACTGGTGATCGCATCACCGGCAACCTCGACGTGCTCGGCGCAAGTCCTATCGATGTGTATTACGCCGACTACTCACAGGCCGTCATCGAAGCCGGCGGCATCCCGATGTGGATTCCGATCGACGTCGATCCAGCCGACGCGGTGGAGCGGCTCGACGGGCTGGTGATGACCGGCGGAACCGACATTGATCCTGCTCGCTACGGAGCGGAGCGCACCGAGCACGTGCTCGAAATCGTGTCCGCACGCGACGAGTACGAGCTGGCGACGCTCGAAGCAGCGTCTGCTCGCGAGCTGCCGACGCTCGGTGTCTGCCGTGGACTCCAGGTCATCAATGTGCATGCGGGCGGAACGCTCCATCAGCACCTCCCCGAGCATGCGTTTGTCGACGGGCCGGGCGACGCGCTCACCCACGACATCGCGATCGCCGAGGGGTCTGTGTTGGAGCAGTGCTACGGCGCCGTGCATCGAGTGAACTCGCTGCACCATCAACAGGTGGCCGATGTCGGTGCGCTTATCCGCGTGACCGCCACTGCGCCGGATGGGGGCGTCGAGGCAATCGAGCACGAAGAGCTCCCGTGGGTTGCGGTGCAGTGGCATCCCGAGATGCTTCCGACTCGTTCCACCGATCCGATCTTCGACTGGTTGGTCAAAGCAGCGACAAGCTGATCGGCGCCCGCAGACCCGCGGGTGAAAGAGTGGTGCCGTGAGCGGCATTGCGATCTTCGACATGAACGAGACCACCCTCGACCTCGGGCCTGTGCGGACGCTGGTCGACGAACTGCTGTCCACCGGCGGCGGATTCACGGTCTGGTTTCAGCGGCTGCTGCAACTGTCGATGGCGACCACGGCAACAGGCCAAGAGTTTCAAGACTTCGGAACGCTCGCCCGAGCAGCCTTCGACGCCAACGCCGAAGCAGGCCGGATCGCGCCGGGACCCGATGCGTTCGCGACCGTCGCCACCGTGCTCGGTTCCATCTCGCCGTACCCCGAGGTGCCCGCCGCACTCCAACGCCTGCGCGACGCGGACTGGACGCTTGTTGCGCTGACGAACAGCGGCCAAGCGATGGTCGATGGACAGGTCGAGCGAGCTGGTCTGGCCGACCTGTTCGACCATGTTCTCTCGGTCGAGGCGGTGCAGACCTATAAGCCCAACGCGGCGCCGTATCTCCATGCGCTCGAGGTCATCGGCGCCGAACCGGGTGACGCCTGGATGGTCGCCTGCCACGACTGGGACCTGGCCGGTGCTCGTGCGGTCGGGCTGAAGACCGCGTTCATCGAGCGCCGCGCCATGAGCTACGCAAAGGCCTACGCCCCGGCCGACCTGTCAGTCCGTGACTTCACCGCACTCGCTGACGCTTTGCTCGACGAGTAGTCCGCAAATCAGCGGAAGAGCTCGTGTGCGAGTTCGACGGCTCGGGTCACGATCTGCAGTGGCTCATCGTGACGAGTGAGAAGCATTAGTCGGCTCATCGCCTCGGCGTCGCGCAGCCGCACATAGGCAAGGTTCGGCGGTTGGAAGCTGCGTACGGCTGCCGGCACGACGGCGACGCCTTCGCCCGCTGCGACCAACCCGACGATGGTCGTGTACTCCTCGGCCTCGATG
>CALDGN010000317.1 GCA_937942965.1 uncultured Acidimicrobiales bacterium
CGATACGCCGGTGCTCGGCGCCGGCGGCATTGGCCGGGGCCGCCAAATGGCCGCGTCGATGGCGTTGGGCTCGGCTGGCGTGTGGTGCGGTTCGGTTTGGCTCACGACCGAAGAAGCCGAAACCCATCCGATGGTCAAAGAGAAGATGCTCGCAGCGACGAGCTCGGACACCATTCGCTCGCGGTCACGGACCGGCAAGCATGCTCGCCAGCTCAAGTCGGCCTGGACCGACGAATGGGAGAACCCAGAAACGCCGATGCCGCTCGGCATGCCACTGCAGCCGGTGCTCATCGACGAGGCCATCAAGCGCATCAACCGGGCGGCCCATCGCGATGGTTCGGGTGCTGCGGACCTCGCCAACTACTTCGTGGGACAGGTCGTGGGATCGATGAACAAGTCGAAGCCCACGAGCCAAGTGGTCTACGAGATGATCGAAGAGTTCATCGAAGCGACCGAGCGACTCAACCTCCAGATCAACGGCTAGGGGCTACCTAGCGCTTGATCGAGGCCGCGAGCAGCTCGGCGGACTCGATTGCCGCGGGGACCCAGCCGCGAACTGAGTTGATCATCCAGACCCGTCGGGCGCCGGCCAGATCGCCGAGCGTGATGACTCGTTCGGTAACAACACCTTGGTCGAGGAGTTCCGCCCGGAAGGTTCCGGGGAGGAGCCCTGAGGACGCGTGCGGCGTGTACCACGCACCATCGATCTCAACGACGAGGTTGCCGATCGTGGTCTCGGTGACCTCGCCGCGTTCGTTCCACAGGATCACGTCAGGCGCATGGGGGAACCGCGAACGTGCGGTGTCGTAGCGGGCTCGTTCGGTCGTCTTGAAATAGAGCCACTCACTCGCCGTGTCGACCGGCTCGGTATCGATCGGCAGATGCCACATCGACGCAACCGGAGCTGCCTCGGGGGTGATGTCGAGGTCGATCCCACCGTTGGAGTCGACCAGCAGCCGCACCCGCGCTGCGCCTTCGAGCTGCACTGCGTCGAGCACCCGTCGTAGCTCGACCGTGTCGAGGTCGTAGCCAAAGTGCTCGGCCGCCTGGGTGACGCGGGCGATGTGGCGATCGAGCAGCACGAGTCCGTGCTTCGGTTCGTATTTGATCGTTTCGAGCAGGCGCATCGATGCACAGGCCCGATCGAGCACACGAGCTTTGTGGTGCGCTTCGTTCCATTCGTCGGTTGGGTCCGAGTCCCAGACGATGCCGCCTCCGGTGCCGTATTCGGCGTCGCCAGAGTTGCGGTCAATCCACACGGTTCGGATCGCGATGTTGAACTCGGCGAAGCCGTTCGGTCCAACGACGCCGAGCGACCCGGTGTACACGCCGCGGGGGGAACCCTCGATCGCGGTGATAATGCGACTCGTCGAGACCTTCGGCGCCCCGGTGATCGACGCACCGGGGAACAGCGCCCCGAAGATCTCGGTGAGCGCCGCATCGGATTCGGCGGTCACGGTCGAGGTCATCTGATGCACCGTCGGGTACGTCTCGATGGCATGCAATGTCGGCACGTCGAGCGAGCCAATGGTGGCAACGCGACCCAGATCGTTCCGGGTCATGTCGACGATCATCGTGTTCTCGGCCCGGTCCTTGTCGCTCGCTCGCAGATCGTCGATGAGCGCCTGGTCCGCGATCGGATCGGGATGGCGAGGGCGTGTGCCCTTCATCGGGCGAGACGTCAGGGTGGTGCCGGAACGGGTGAAGAACAGCTCAGGTGATGCCGAGCAGATGGCTGCATCACCGAGGTCAAGGAAGCAGACGTGATCGCCCTGCTGAGCTCGACAGAGGGCCTCGAAAAGGCCAAGTGGGTCGCCCTCGAAGTGTGCTCGCAGACGCATCGTGTAGTTGACCTGATAGGTATCGCCGGCCGCGATGCGGTCGCGAAGAGAGCGAATGGCCGCTTCGTAGTCGGCTTGGTCGCGTTCGGCGATCCACGGGGTCGTCTCGAAGCGACCTCCCGTCGGTCCAGGTGACGGCGTCCCGTGGCTGAACACACCAAAGGCGACGAGTGGGACGCCAGGGTTGCGCCGTGCAGCGAGCGCTCGGTCGAACGCAGGTGCAGCGTCGTAGCTGACCATGCCGACCACCCATTTTCCGGTCGCAGCGGCAGCTTCGACTCGGGCGAGTGCATCGAGAACCTCGTCGAGTTCCCAGGCGATGATCGACTGCTCGGGCTCCTCGAACTGCATCCACCGGCGCTCGGGGTCCTCGCCGAATGGCGTGCCCGGGAGGCGCAACAAGGCAGAGCGGACAGCAAGGGGGGAGCGAGGCATGGCAAGAAGGGTCAGGTCGGCACGTGCGCCGCATATTCCCGCCAGCATCCCGAGACGGGTGCCGGTGGCCGAGGCAGGCTAGCGATCGGCGGTCTTCTTCGACCGCTTGTCCGCATACATCGCCGCATCGGATTTCCGCAGGAGCGTTTCGATGGGCAGCATGTGCTCGGGGCTGCGCACCGCCGAGCCGATGCTCGCCGAGATGCGGCTATCGATCGCGCGCACCGATGCGATGATCTGCGACTCGAGTTCGTCGATGCGTTCCCGGTCGATTGGACAAGGCAGGAAGACCAAGAACTCGTCGCCGCCGAGGCGACAGACGGCATCGTGCGCTCGCACTACGGAGCGGAGCGCCGCACCAATGCGCCGCAGCACCCGGTCACCGGCCGCATGTCCATCTTCGTCGTTGACAGTCTTGAAGTTGTCGAGATCGATGAAGAGGAGAACGCCCGGTTTCGGTGCAGGGAGCTCGGTGACGTCGACGAGACCTTGGCGATTGAGTAGGCCGGTCAATGGGTCGGTCGATGCCATCGTCTGGGCAAGTTCGAGTTCGACGCCAGCGTCGGCGAGGCGGCGCGCTTGGCGGGCGCGGGTCATCGCGAACAGTGCGAGTGCGAGTGAGCTGCCGACGCCAATGATCCAGAGACGAAGGTTCGTGTAGCCGCGTCCTGTCTCGACAATCTCTGACGACGCGACGAGATCCAGTTCGAGCGGAGCGAGGTCGATGAGTTCGTCGCGAGACGTACCCGTCACCTGCAGCCGCGAGCTGAGGTAACGGGTCTGTGTGGATCGGTTCTCGACAAAGGCGATGGGGAGATCAGGGCCAAGTCGGGCGCTGAGGCTGAATCCTTCGCTGATCTGGGGACGAACCTCGTTGATGATGCTGGCGATCGATTCGAGCCGAGTCACGTACCCATCGACGGATCCATCGGCTGCCTCGTAACGGGCGATCAAGTAGATGACACCGTCTTCGTTGCCCGCGTTGTCTGGGGTTGCGGTACCCGAGAGTCGGAACGCCCCAAAGAGATCCGAGACGGTCGTGACCTGCGCGAAGACTTGACTGGTCGTGTCGAGGATTCCGTCCGGCTGGAGCATGCCCTGGAAGCCGGTGACGTCGAAGCCGAGGAAGCTCCGCCCAAGCAACGGCGTGTCCTGTTCCAGATGGGTGATGATCAGCCGGTTTGGGTTGGCTGACGGAAGCGGGGCGAAGATAGAGAAGTCGTCACGGCCGGCGGCACGCTCCCGCGCTTCGAGCGCGTCCATGTCGGTGGTGAACTCCGACACGGTAAAGCCGGGGTCACCATCGATTGGCGTGCTGCGGTCGCCGCTCCGCTGGCGAAGGAATGCCTGGAACTGATCGCTGTCGATCGCATCGCTGCTACTGACAAAATCGAGGCCGACGTTGAATTCGGTGATGCGCTGGCTGATGGCGGCACTCATCGAGCGCTCGAGCGTGTCGACTTGGGCCTCGAAGTAGTCCTCGGCCCGCTGCGTGGCCGCGCGCTGCTGTTGCACGGCGAAGATCGCCGTGACGGTACAGCCGATCAGGAAGAGGACCAGCGGGACCTTCCAGAGACTCGGGCGGCGCAGTGAACGCGCACCTTGGGACACACAGCTTCGGTCGGCTCCGGTACCCAGTACTGGAGGCTCTGAGTGAAACCTTGACGGGGCAACCTAACGCTTGTTAGGTTGCGGGCGATGTCCGTCGTCGCCGACGCCCCCGGTCGCCATGGGGTGCTCGAAGCTGCTGCTCGTCGCTTCGTCGCGCAGGGCTACGCCGCGACGACGGTGCGCCAGATCGCTGAAGACTCAGGAATCAAGGCGGCATCGATCTATCACCACTTTGCTTCCAAAGAGGACCTGTTCGTCGCTGTGCTCGACGAAGGTATTCGTGTGATGGTCGATGCCTTCGAGCAGGTAGGTCCTTCGACCCAACGGGGCGACCTACGACTCTTGGCTCACGTGCGTGCCCACTTGGGGACGTTGTTCGAGCATGGCCCGTTCACCGCAGCCCACGTCACGGCGTTCTTCACTGCACCCGCTGAAGTTCGGGACCGTGTCGTCCCCGTGCGAGACGACTATGAGCGCCGCTGGAACCGCTTGCTGCGGGAAACGGTCGAGGGCGCACCAGACCGTGAGCTTCCGCTGCTCCGTCTGCTTCTGTTCGGAGCGATGAACTCGACGATCGAGTGGTTCGACCCCGACGGCGAGACGACTTTGGACCAGCTGGCTGCGCTCATCGCCGACCAGTTCCTGCATGGCACCACCTCTTGGGGCACCACGTCTTGGGGCACCGCGTCCCCGAAGAAAGAGTCTTGATGAATCGGATCGAATCGAGGATCGACAACGCGTCGGCCGAGTTCGCTGACAACAGCGCTGCCTACGACGCGCTCGTGACCACGCTGCGCGAACGTCAGACGTTCGCCATCAGCGGAGGTCGGGGACGCGAACGGTCGATCGAACGCCACCTCGGTCGCCGCAAGGTCATGGTGCGCGACCGAATCGACCTCGTCACCGACAATGCCACGCCGTTTCTTGAGTTCTCGACGCTCGCCGGATGGGGGCAGTACGACGACGAAGTGCCCGGCGCCGGCATCGTCACCGGCATCGGGGTCGTCCATGGTGTCCCGTGGGTGTTCATCGCCAACGACGCAACCGTCAAGGGCGGTTCGCTCGTCCCGATGGCGATCAAGAAGCAGGTGCGAGCCCAAGACATCGCGCTGGAGAACGGCCTCGGCGTGATCTATCTCGTCGACTCGGGAGGCGCATTCCTGCCGCTTCAAGACGAGATCTTCCCCGACAAGGATCACTTTGGCGGCGGTTTCTACCGCCAGGCCCGCATGTCGGCCATGGGGCTTCCGCAGCTGTCGGTTGTGCTCGGACCATGCACCGCTGGTGGCGCCTATGTGCCCGCCCTCAGCGACGAGGTGATCATGGTCGAGGGCATCGGCCGCATCTTCTTGGGCGGTCCGCCGATCGTCAAAGCAGCACTCGGTGAGATTGTCGACCAGGACGAGCTCGGCGGAGCCGTCAAGCACACCCGTGTGTCGGGCGTGAGCGACTACCTGGCCCAGACCGAGCGCGAGGCGTACGGCAAGCTACGCGAGATCTGCGAGACGACCAACCAGCGTCGTGCCGATCAGCGCCAGTCGTGGCTCGACTGGAAGGCACCCGAGGAACCGGCCTACCCGGCTGATGATCTGTACGGCATCGTGAGCGCCGATGACCGGATCCCGTTCGATGCGACCGAGATCATCGCTCGGCTTGTTGATGGCAGCCGGTTCGCGGAGTTCAAACCCGAATGGGGCGAGTCGATCGTGACTGGCTTTGCCCGCATCCACGGCCACATGGTCGGCATCATCGCCAACAACGGCATCATCTTCAGTGAGTCAGCGCTCAAGGCCGCGCACTTCATCGAACTGTGTGAGCAGCGCCGCATCCCGCTCCTCTTCTTGCAGAACACGAGCGGCTACATGGTCGGCTCGGATAGCGAGGCCGGCGGCATCGCCAAGAACGGCGCCAAGATGGTGGCCGCGGTCGCGAACGCGACGGTGCCGAAGTACACGGTCCTGATTGGCGGCAGCTACGGCGCCGGCAACTACGGCATGTGCGGACGCGGCTTCAACCCGCGTTTCCTGTTCGCCTGGCCGAACTCGCGGATCGCCACGATGGCCGCGGATACGGCCGAGACCGTCCTCGTTGACATTCGCCGGGCCGGAATGAAGGGCGCAGAGACCAGCGAAGAAGAGTTGGCCGAGATCGCCCGCTCGATCCGCGAGCAGTACGAAACCCAAAGCGACCCGTACCACGCCACCAGTCGCATGTGGGACGACGGCCTGATCGATCCCGTCCACACGCGAGATGCGCTCGGGCTCTGCCTGAGCCTGGCCGCCCGACAAGACGAGCCTGCCGCGGGGCCGGGCATCGTCTACCGGATGTGACGCAATGAACGTGACGCGAGGCAGAGCTGCAAGATGCCGCAGGTTCGGGAGGACAGCATGAAAGTACTCATCGCAAACCGAGGCGAGATCGCCCGTCGGATCGAGGCGACCTGCGTGCGTCTTGGCCATACGGCCGTTGGCGTGCACGTCGACGGCGACGCAGGGTCAGCCCGAGCGCTGCTGCAGAGCGATATCGAACTCGTTCCGAGCTATCTCGATGCGGCCGCAATCATCGAGGCCGCCCAGCGGTCCGGCTGCGACGCCGTACACCCGGGTTTCGGGTTCTTGGCCGAGAACGCAGACTTCGCCCACGCCGTCATCGACGCAGGCCTGACGTGGATCGGTCCAACACCGGCCGTGATCGCACAGATGGGTTCCAAGATCCACGCTCGCGATATCGCCGAGGCCGCGGGTGTGCCGCTCATTCCGGGCTTCGCTGACTCTCAAGACGACGCCGATCTCGCGGCGGCCGCGGACCGCATCGGGTACCCGATCCTCGTCAAAGCGTCGGCCGGTGGCGGCGGCAAGGGCATCCGCATCGCTCGCTCTGCCGACGCGTTCGCGGCGGCGCTCACCGAAGCGCGGACCGAAGCCGACCGTTCGTTCGGCGACGACTTGGTCATCGTCGAGCGCTATGTCGAACGGCCACGCCATATCGAAGTGCAGGTGCTTGGCGACACGCATGGGAATGTGTTCCACCTCGGCACTCGTGAGTGTTCCGTGCAGCGTCGTTACCAAAAGGTCTTCGAAGAAGCCCCAGCGCCGAACCTGCCCGACGCCACCCGTGCGGGCTTGCATGAGGCAGCCGTGCAGCTGGCGTCGGCTGTCGACTACACCTCGGCCGGCACGGTCGAGTTCATCGTCGATGACGAAACCGGCGACTACTTCTTCCTTGAAATGAACACCCGCCTGCAAGTCGAGCACCCCGTGACCGAAGAAGTCACGGGACTCGATCTCATCGAACTCATGCTCGCGGTCGCCGTCGGCGAGGCACTGCCCGACCTAAGCGCAGTCGCGTTCACGGGTCACGCCCTCGAAGCCCGCATCACGGCCGAAGACGCCAGCGCCGGGTTCGTTCCCGCCGTTGGCGAGGTCCGCATTCTCGATGTGCCCGAGGGTGTCCGCTGGGAATCGGCCCTCGAGGTCGGCGTGCAGGTCACGCCCGACTACGACGCGATGATCGCCAAGCTCATCGTGCACGGTGGCGATCGCGCCGACGCGCTCGCCCGCATGCGGTTCGCGCTCGACCATCTGCTAATCGCCGGTGTCACCACGACGACGGGCTTTCATCGTTGGCTGGTCGATCAAGGACCGATCGTCGACGCGACGGTCACGACTCGGTTCCTCGACGAGATCGATGTGCCCGAGCCACCGGCGCCTCCGGTCGAGCCCGCGGCTCGCATGATCGAGTTCCTGACCCGAGTCGAACCGGACTCGGTGTGGTCAGAATCCGCGAGCTTCTCGCTGACGCCGCGGCCGAGCGAGCGAGTCATCGGCATGCGCGACGCGTCGGGCGAAACGCACGAGGTATCGCTCAGCCCAGACCAACTTCGTGACGGCTTGCCGGCCGACGGCTGGGCCTTCGTGCCCGGACT
>CALDGN010000318.1 GCA_937942965.1 uncultured Acidimicrobiales bacterium
ATGCCGAAACCGGCGTCGACGGCGAACCTGCGGGAGGGCGATCAACGCCACCCGAGACGACCCTCGCCGTCATCTTGGCCGCCGGTGCCGGAAGCCGCTTCGTCGGCGACCACCACAAGCTCGCCGCCAAGCTGAAGAAGAAGCCCCTCGTCTGGTGGGCGACCCAGCACGCCATCGCTGCGGGCTTCGCCGAAGTGCTCGTCGTCGAAGGCGCCACGCCGGTCGCTGATCTCGTGCCAGCCGAAGCGAGCGTCGTGCACAACGACGACTGGGCCGACGGCCAGTCCCGCTCGCTCCATGTGGCCGTCCACTACGCCACGATGTTTGGCTACGGCGAGATCGTCGTTGGACTCGGCGACCAGCCGTTCGTCCCACCCGAAGCGTGGCGCAAGATCGCTCGCAGCAAGAGCCCGATCGCGGTGGCCGAATTCGACGGCCAGAACACGCCGCCCGTCCGTCTTTCCGAAGAGGTGTGGCGATTGCTTCCGCTCGATGGGGACGAAGGCGCACGACAGCTGCTTCGGAGTCGCCCTGAATTGGTGACGCCGATACCCTGCCCGGGAAGCGCGGTAGATGTGGACACGGCAGGGGAATTTGACCAAGTCCGCCGCCATCACCTCACGAAGGAACTGGGATCATGGATCTAGACAACAGCTTTGAAGTCGACGCGGGTCGCGACGTTGCCTGGCGAGTGCTGAACGATGTCGAGCGCATCGCGCCTTGCCTGCCCGGCGCCCAGCTCGAAGAAATCGACGGCGACACCTACAAGGGCTCCGTCAAGGTCAAGGTTGGGCCAATCACCGCCCAGTACAAGGGCAAGGCCGTGTTCGTTGAACAGAACGAGGCCGAAGGCAAGGTCGTCATCAAGGGCGAGGGTCGCGACAGCCGCGGTGCCGGCAACGCCAACGCACTCATCACCGCAACCCTGCACGAGCTGACACCTGAGAAGACTCGTGTCGATGTGCACACCGATCTGGCCATCACCGGCAAGGTCGCCCAGTTCGGTCGTGGCGTCATGGCCGACGTGAGCGGCAAGCTCATGGGCCAGTTCTCCGACAACCTCCAAGAGCTGCTTGCGAGCCAGCCACAGGACACCGTCGTCGAAGAAGCCGCCGAGGCCGTTGCCGAAGAGGCACCAGCGCAGGACAGCGGTCCTCGCAAGATCGACATGCCCGAAGCCGAGGCCGTCGACCTGCTCGATGCTGCTGGCGCTCCGGTGCTCCAGCGCGCGCTTCCGGTCGCCGGCGTTGTCGCCGTGCTGTTGCTTCTGCGCCGCTTCCTTAAGCGCCGCGGCTGAGCTCGAGCGTTCGTACAACCGACATGCAGGTGAGCGACGAGGACCGCGAGGCCGTTGCCGAGCTTCTCGGACGTCGCCCCGAAGGTGATTTCGAAGTCGTGGTGCGCCACGACGACGGCACGCCGCGTGTCATCCGCAATGCGCCGATCCAACATTCAGGTCGGCCGATGCCGACGCTGTACTGGCTGGTGTCGGCCCATGACCGGCTCGTTGTCAGCCGGCTCGAGTCCTCGGGCTACGTCGACATCGTCGAAGCCGAGGTCGACGCCGCAGCGCTCGAACAAACGCATGAGCGCTACCGGGCTGAACGCGACGCACTGATCCCCGACGGCTACGAGGGCCATCGTCCCTCGAACGGCGTTGCCGGAACTCGTGTCGGCGTGAAGTGCCTGCATGCGCACTACGCGTACTTCCTGGCGGGAGGCGAAGATCCGGTGGGGAAGTGGGTTGCCGATCGCCTGGCGATCGACCCAGACGGAGACGGCAGCGGTCTGCCTCCAGACGCGCCTCGAACAGATCGGGAGAAGCTGTGAGCGACACGATCGCTGCGATCGACCTTGGCAGCCATTCGAGTCGCTTGCTGATCGAACGTGACGGCGAGACGCTCGTGCGGCTCGTCGAGCTGACCAAGCTCAGCGAAGGCATGAAGGAAAGCGGCCTCATCCAACCGGCCGCATTCGAGCGGGTTCGCGTCGCACTCACCGAGTACCGGCGAGTCATGGACGAGCACGGGGTCGCCCGAGCGCGAGTCGCTGCGACGTCGGCCGCTCGCGACGCCACCAATGGTGCTGACTTCGTCGCCATGGTCACTGAGGTCACCGGGTACGAGCCTGAGATTTTCTCCGGCGACACCGAAGCCGAGATGACGTTCCTGGGAGCAACCGCCGAGCTCGATCCGGCCGACGGCCCGTTTCTGGTGATTGACATCGGCGGACGCTCGACCGAATTCGCCTATGGCCACGAGTCATTCGAGGCTGGCATCTCGCTCGAGATGGGATCGGTACGGCTGTCCGAGGAGTACCTCGAGTCGGATCCGCCTCGGCCCGAAGAGCTTTCGGCCTGTGTCACGGTCGCCGGCGCGTGGCTCGAAGACGTCGACCGCGAGCTTCCGCAAGCCCACTCGGCCAAGACCGTCCTCGGCGTTGCCGGCACCATTTCAACCGCCGTGGCGGTCGAGCTCGGACTGGCTGACTACGACCGCGATCAGATCCACGGCTTCGAGCTGACCAAAGAAGCCTGCGAAGACGTGTTCCGCACCTTGGCAACCGAAGATCGAGACGATCGGGCCCATAATCCCGGGCTTCCGGCCGGCCGAGTTGACACGATCGTGGGTGGCATGAGCATTCTGGTGAAGATCATGCGCCACTTCGACCTCGATCATCTCGTCGCGAGCGAGTCCGACATCCTCGACGGTCTGGCGCGGAGTATTCGATGATGCGGCGCCGTTCGCAAGCCCCTGCGCCGTGGCTGACCGGGCGTCGTATCACGATGCGACCGCTGCGCGACGAGGACTTCGAGGAGTGGCGCGAGGTCCGTCTTGCGAACGAAGAGTGGCTACTCAAGTGGGAGCCGCTGCGTCCGCCCGGCATGCCCGACCCGGTCCGCGACCGGACGGCGTTTCTCGCCCGGTGCGATGCACGACGCCGTGATCGCCAGGCCGGCACGGGCTACAGCTTCGGTGTCTTCGTCGGCGGTTCGTTCGCTGGCGAGATGAACTTGAGCTCGATTCACCGCGGCGCCCACCAGAACGCCTATGTCGGCTATTGGATCGATCACCGCCAGGCCGGCAACGGCTACACGCCCGAGGCGCTCGTCGCCGTCATGCAGTTCGCGTTCGAAGAGATCAACCTGCACCGGGTGCAGATCTCAATCATTCCCCGCAACACCGCCAGCCGCCGGGTCGTCGAGAAGCTCAACATCAGAGCCGAAGGCATCGCCGAGCGGTACTTGCAGATCAACGGCGTCTGGGAAGACCACATCCGCTTCGCCGTCACGAGCGAAGACTGGAACGTCAACGGCCCCGAGTGGTCCGCCGACTGGCTCTAAGTCGCTCGGCTTCGCCCACCTCTCGAACTAGGGGAGGATCTCGTGTTCGTCTTCGTGGGTGGCGTCGAGCCAGGCATTGCCGGTCTCACAGGTACTCAGCATCGGGCACCATCGACAGGCCAAGCTCGGACGGAACTCCGCAGTGTCTTCGCCAGCAACGAGCTTCAGGTGGCGTTCGACGCCGCCGATGACCCGTTCGGTGGCCGCCCACAACACGTCGGCCGTTACGTGCTCGACGACGAGGCGTGATTCGTCGAGGTAGTAGCTCGCCAGCGCCCTTGGCGGTGTTCCGAAGCGGACGGTCTCGATGAGTGCGTAGTACCGCAGGTCATAGGCGTGGTTGCGGTTGCGGCGTCCGGTCTTGAGGTCGATGAAGACGCGACCGCTTCGGTCGCCGCTCGGCCCGCCCAAGCTCAGGTCGATCTTGCCGGACAGTACGAGCTTGCCTTCCATGAACTCATAGCGGCCCCGAACTTCGACCGCTGGGCGCCACTGGGGCTTGGCCCGCAGGGGAGGGAACCCGTCAAGAAACGCCTGCGCCGAGTTCGCAGCCTCGGACCGCAACTGGGCCCGCTCGGCCTCGGGTAGCTCTCGCAGGTACTCCGAGATGGGGGAGCCGTCGTTCGAAAGGGACCCGATGGCCTCGTCGACCAGTTCGTTTGCAACCGGGACCGTGCGCCAGTGCACAGACAATTCGATCGCCTTGTGGGCGACAGTGCCCCGAGCGACTGGAACACTCCAGTTGAACGGCTTGCTTAGCTCAAACAGGTGACGGGCCTCGCAGCTGAGCACCTGGCTGAGCAGGAACTTGTTCACGAAGACGGTCTCGCCGGGTGGCAGATTCGCCACCACGGGCTCCAGGCCTTCTTTGAGATGCTGACGCAACCCGACGGCCAAGCCGTCCGGAAACGTCGGTCGATGCTCAGCGGTCGCACCGAGTTCATCAACAACTCGTTGCTGTGCCTCGTTCAGCTCGCTCACCGGACCGACTCCACGACGGACTACCCTAAGGCGTCGCTCGGGACACGTGTTACGAGCGACCTGCTGTCAAACATTCTGCTTTCAACCAGGGGGAAGGGAGCCATATGCAACGGCGTCGTAGCCTCGTCGTGCTCGCCGGCGTGATCCTGTTCGGTCTCCTGTTTTTGGGACCTGTCCTTTCCAACCATTTTGGACGCTGGTTCAACGGTTGGTCGGGCGTGTCCGGGATCGAAAGTCACCTCGAAGACGAAGCAAGAGAGGTCCTGAGCGGCCTCAATATCGACGGTGCGACCGTCGACGCTGATGGCCGAAACCTCAGCATCACCACGCCAGACGTGCTTTCTCGGGCGGCTCAGAACAATCTCAAAGCCATTGATGGCGTCGGCTCGCTTGACCTGTTCAGCGATGGCGTGATCGAAGACGGCGTCGATGCCGACGACGGCTCAGCCGACACGGCCACCGACGCCGACGCGTCCGGTGACGCCGACGCCGAACCTGCCGAGCCGGTGCCGACCGCGGTTCCGGAGCCGACCGGTGGCGAAGTCCTGATGGTCTTCGATGGCGAACAAGCCGTGCTGACCGGCGAGGTCCAGAGCGCCGAAGGTCGCGACTCGCTGGTGCGGGCAGCCCGACGCATCGCTGGTGACACCGGTGTCGTCGACGAAATGACGCTCACCGATGCTGGTGGCGGCCCGAGCGATCTCGAAGCGGTAACGACGGCCGCCGCAGTGATCCGTCGGGTCGACGAGTGGTACGAGTCCGCAACGGTCGAGCTTGCGGGCGACGAACTCGTTGTCACCGGCTTGGCCAAGACCCAGGGCGATGCTGACCGAGCCAAACAAGTTGTGGAACAGCTCGCGGAGCGGGTGGGCCTCAACGCCACGGTCGACGCAGAGATCGTCACCGTCGAGCCAACCCCGGCCCCATCCACCGATGCTGCGGGTGATGGCGATCCGGACAACGCCGCTGCCGAAGTCGTGGCCGCGCTCGACCTTTCCGGTGTGACCTTCGAGCTCGGCACCGCCGACCTCACCGCTGAAGCCCAAGGGATTCTCGACGATGTCGCTGGCCAGCTCCTTGAGCTGCCCGGTGTCGCCGTGCAGGTCCAGGGCCATACCGACGACCAGGGCGACCCCGACGTGAACCTCTTGCTGAGCCAGGAGCGCGCCGAGGCCGTTCGTAACTATCTGATTGGCGCCGGCGTCGATGCTGGTGCTCTTACCGCACGTGGCTTCGGTGCTTCACAGCCGATTGCCGACAATTCGACTGCCGAAGGCCAGGCCGCCAACCGCCGCGTTGACCTGTCCGTCGCTGAAGGGAACTGATCATGGGACTGTTGCTTTCCTCCATCTTCATGTGGATGCTGCTCGCGCTGTTGCTCGGCATCCTCCTGACCTGGTTCCTCATGCGGGGCCGGGCTCGGGTGAGCCGCCAAGAGTGGGAAGAAGCCCAGCGCCGGCTCAGCCGCGCTGACGGCGACCGCTCGGCGTTTGAGACCGAGCGTCAGCGCCTGACTGCGGATCTTGACGACCGCACCCGTCGCATTGGCGACCTGCAGCAGTCGCTGCGTGCCGCCGAAGCCGACCGCGACCGTCTCTCAGCCGACGTCGATGCCGGACTCAACATCGACGAGACCGTCCGCATGTCGCCGAAGATCGAGCTGCCGACGCCGAGCCTCGGCGACGTTGATCTGCCCGACGTGTCCATGCCGTCGGCTGACGCTGACATCACG
>CALDGN010000319.1 GCA_937942965.1 uncultured Acidimicrobiales bacterium
CACCATTCGGGCTGGCGACGTCAACGTCCATGCCTGCGTCGAGGAACGCGTAGTACGGCACGGTCATCTCGCTCGCGAACACGCCCGTCGGCTTGCCGACATCGAGGACGCCATGATTCGTCGCGATGACCAAGGCTCGACGGCCGGCGAGCTCGATGTCGATCGACTCGTCGTCTTCGGGATGCATGCCGACGCGCTGCAAGACCTTGCGCAGACCACGGGCTGGTGGCGGAACCCGCTTGGGAGTCGCACGAGGCGGCTGCTCGACGTAGGGCCACGCCTGATTGCGCTGCGGCACTTGCTCGGCTCGATCACGTCCGAGTTGGTCGACCATGTGGGTGAAGACGCCAGCGGCTGCGGGGTCGTTCCAGCGATTGACGGCCTCGATCGCATCGGCATCGAGGTCGTAGAGCTCCCACTGGTCAGGAAGTACCTCGGTGCGATGCGTCTGACCCGTTGGACCGTCCGCCGCCAGGTGCCGGACGTTCGGCTCGGTCCAGGTGTCCGGGTCATCGAAGCTGCGAACGAGCTTCCAGAGATGGCCGGCACCACCAGCCGCTGCCGACTCGGGAACTCGGGCGACGATGCCTTCGAAGTTTGCGCCGACATGCGCGGGCACCTGAATGCGCATCGGAGGCGGCGGGTTCGCCCCGCGGCCCATACGGCGAGCGACCCCGCTTGCACCGGAGACGCCTTCGGGCATGTTGTCCCGGGTGAGCATGTAGATGCTGCGGTCTCGATCGGGCTCGGCCAAGCCATCGACGACCGGCATCAAGTCCGTGCCGGGAAGTGGGTGCACCTCACTGAACGACGCACCGAGCTCTGCGGCGACAGCGTCGACGTCGATGCCCGCCGCCCCACACAGGGTCGGGACGAGGTCGACGTGCGAGGTCGGCGCATCGTCGATCACCTTGGCGGTCGTGGCCCCTTCGCCGATCCGAGCGACGATGAACGGAACACGCGTGGACTCGTCGTAAAGGTTGAACCACTTCTGATGCAGGCCGCCATGCGCACCCAACATCTCGCCATGGTCCGACGTGCGAACCAGCACCGCATGTTCCGAACCGCCGTCGGTCACTGCTTTTCGAACACGATCGAGTGGTCCGTCGACTTCGCGGTGCAGTCGGTAGTAGAGGTCGCGGTACTCCTGCGCCTGAGTGCGATAGATGCGCTCAACGAGCGGGGCCGCGGCGTAGGTCGAGGGATACGAAGCACGAAACGCGATCTGTGCGGCGGGCTTGGTGCGCAGGTCTTCGTCGTCGGTCGGTGATGCGGCGACCGCAGGCGGGTCGTCGGGGCGCACGTCGAGCGGCGCATCGGGGCCGATCCGGCCAAGCCAGGCCGGGGCGAAAACGATGTCGTGCGGATTCACGAAGCTGGCCACGAGCAAGAACGGGCGGAGTGCGTCAGCGTCGCCCGCTTGGCGACGGGCGTAGCGATCCTCAAGCCAGGCCACGACCCGGTCGGCGATGAGACGGTCTCGGATCAGGCCGCTGTCTGCGGGATCGCCACCGTGCGGTTCCGGCCCGACCCAGCCTGAGAAGCCGAATGCGTCGAGCGGGTTGGCGTCGAGATAGCGCTGGACACCAGCGGCATCGACCACGCCATCATCGTCGTTGGTCGTGATCCGCCCGCCGGCTGCGTCGTGCAGGTCGGCATGGGTGATGTGCCACTTGCCGTCGTAGTGCGTGTCGTAGCCGGCGGCCCGGAACCAGTTGCCGAGCGTCGGGACCTCACCCTCACGCATCCAGCGCATGCGTGGGTCGTCTTCCCTCTTTCCAAGACCGTTGGTCTGGGTGACGCCGTGCACATCGGGGAACTGCCCGGTGAATAGCGTCGGGCGTGATGGCACGCACGCGAGCGAGCCGGTGTGGTGGCGGCGAAACGAGACGCCGTGATCCTCGAACCACTGGGTGCCAGGTAGAGCGCTCTTTCGCCACGCGGCGAGTTCTTCGGACTCGTACGGCGGAGCGGCTCGCTCCTGGTCCGTCAGGATCACGACTACATCGGGCCGGGTCGTCATCACGTTGCGCCTTCGTTCGCGTTGTTCTGCCGTGCAATCTCGGCGATCAGTCCGTCGAGCATCTCTTCATTCGTCGATGCCAGACGGCGGCCGATCCCCCGGGCGATGAGTTGCTGCGGAGGCCGTGGCCCGGTGTCCAGCGTGGCGGTCAACACCACGTCGGTGTGGTCACCGTGGTCATCCAGCCGCCATGTGTTCGTGAGCGATCGCACAATGGGCGGAAGCCCCTCAATCGTGTACGCAAGCTGCACTCCGGGCTCCCACGAGGAGACCAGCTCGACGACAGCAATACGACCCGCCTGAATCCGACGAGTGGTGCCGACACCGTCACTCTGGTCGGCCATCAAGCACGAGTGGTCGACGTTTGGCGCCCACCGACTGATGTCGCCGAAGTCGGACAGAATCGTCCAAAGTTCCTGGACGCTCGCATCGACGTGTCTCGACCGTGCGATCTCAACCATGTTGCTCAGCCATGTTGCTCAGCCATGTGCTCTGCCATCTCGCTCAACCCCTCCAGCGACTCTGCCATCTCGAAGCATATTGTGCCAGTGCGACACGCAGAACATTGGGCAGGCGTCGCGAAGGTCGGGCGCGGGCGCAGCGGTCGGCTCCTACACAGGCTGAGGAACGGCTCGGCGGGCGATCGTTGCGACGTCGACGTCAGAGCTCAACGTCCCGAGTTCGGCGCCGTGATCGCCGTCGAGGCGCGAGCGCACATACGCGTCGGCGATCACAGGCTGGTGACGAAGACACAACGAAGCGCCCCACACCTTCGCCAGCTGCTCCACCAGTCGACGCGCACCCGCTTCATCGCCCGCGCTCGCCAGTGCCTGGGTTATCGACGCCAGCTCGCGGTCGAAGACCCGGTCCGCGCCGCTCGCCTTGCTCACCTCGGTAATGAACGCTTCGCCCGCGTGCGGTGCACGTTGCAGCGCTCGGAGTACATCGAGGGCAATGACGTTGCCGGCTCCTTCCCAGATCGCGTTGAGCGGAGCTTCGCGATAGAGCCGAGGCAAGATCGACTCTTCGACGTAGCCGTTGCCCCCGACGCATTCGAGCGCTTCGCGGACCACCGGCGTCGAGCGCTTCGTGAGCCAGTACTTGGCGACCGCTGAGCCGAGCCGCAGAAAGGCATCTTCGTGCTCGTCGATCGGCGCACGCTCGAAGGCCCCTGCAAGCCGCATAACCATCATCGTGCCGACCTCGGTTTCGAGTTCGAGGTCCGCGAGCACGTTCTGCATGAGCGGCTTGTCGATGAGCAGATCACCAAACGCTTCTCGTTGATTGAGGTACCAGGCCGCCTGGCTGACGGCTTGGCGCATGAGCGCCACCGACCAGTTGGTGACATCGACTCGCGTGCCGTTCACCATCTTGATGATGACGTTGATGCCGCGACCTTCTTCGCCGACGAGCCAGCCGGCGGCGTCGGTGTACTCCAGCTCGCTCGACGCATTCGACCGGTTCCCCAGCTTGTCCTTGAGTCGCATGAGACGAAGCGAGTTGCGTGTGCCGTCCGGCAGGATCCGAGGCACGAGGAAGCATGAGATGCCAGCTGGAGCTTGCGCGAGCACCAGGAACGCGTCGGACATCGGCGCCGACGTGAACCACTTGTGCCCGGTGAGTCGATATTCGCCGCCCGCACCGCCTCCGTCGACGGGCACAGCGGTCGACGTGTTCGCCCGCACGTCACTGCCGCCCTGCTTCTCGGTCAGACCCATGCCCAACAAGTTGCCGGACTTGGCGGCGGGGTCGATCAGCCTCGGGTCATAGGAACGGGTCCGGATCCGGGGCTCCCAGACCGCGGCCAGATCAGGTTGCTCGCGCAACGCCGGAAGCACCGCACCGGTCATGGACGTCGGACAGTTATGGCCGACTTCGACCTGGCTGATCAGGTGCATGTGGGCGGCGCGAGCAATGTAGGACCCGTCCCCGGGTGCGCCGTCGTAGTGCGAGGCATGGACTCCGGCCCCCACGGACAGTTCGAGCAGCCGGTGATACGACGGGTGGTAGCGGACCTCGTCGATGCGCTCGCCGTACGGATCGTGGGTCACCAGCTCGGGGCTGTACCGGTTGGCGTCGAAGCCCCATCGAAACACCTCTTCGGAGCCGACCCGAGCACCGAACGAGACGAGGGCATCTTCGAAGCCCGAGGCCCCTTCGCGTGCGACGGCCTCGCGGAGCACCGGATCGCTGGCGTACAAGTTGTAGGGCTCGAGCGGCATCACCATCTGGCCAGAATGACCGCGCGATGGCGCCGCCAAGAAATTTCCGTAAGGGTGTCCAAATCGTCTGACGCCGTTCGTCAACACCGTGACTACCCATCAACACCGGGGGGACCCCGGGAAAGGACTGCGAACCATGCAGTACGCACTCTTGATTTACTCGGCACCTGACGCAGGGCCACAAACCGAAGAAGCACAGATGGCGGAGATGCCGGCGTGGTTCGCGTACACCGAGGAACTCGCTGCGGCGGGAGCTCATCTCGGCGGCGAGGCACTCCAGATGCCCGACACGGCCACGACCGTGCGCGTGCGCAATGGCGAGCGCGTGACCACCGATGGACCGTTCGCCGAGACCAAGGAGATCCTCGGAGGCTTCTATCTGATCGATGTGCCTGACCTCGATGCTGCCATCGAGTGGGCGGCCAAGATTCCGGCGTCGCCGTACGGCTCGATCGAGGTCCGTCCCGTCATGCATATCCCGGACGCCTGAGCCAAAGGCCCCGAGTTCGTCGTGGATGTCGCCGAGGTCTTCCGCACCGAGTGGCCGCGCGTTGTCGCGGTGCTCGTGCGGGACTTCGGCGACCTCGACCTCGCCGAAGAGTGCGCGCAAGACGCATTCGTCGAGGCGTCGCAGCGCTGGGACACCGACGGTGTGCCCGACCAGCCGACCGCGTGGCTGATCACGACGGCCCGACGCAAGGGCATCGACCGCATCCGTCGCAATGCAACGTACGCAACGAAGCTCAGCGAGCTCGAGGCTCGAGCGAAGAGTGTCCGAGTGCGTTCTGGTGGCGAGCTCATTGACGAGCAGCTGGCGTTGCTGCTCGGTTGCTGCCACCCCGCACTCAATCAAGAAGCCCAGGTCGCGCTCACGTTGCGTGTGGTGGCTGGCCTCACGACCGAGCAGATTGCGGCGGCGTTCCTGGTCGAGTCGACAACCATGGGCAAGCGTCTCACAAGAGCCAAGGCCAAGATCCGCAAGGCGAACATTCCATTCCGGCCGGTTGATCGCGAGGTACTCGACGAACGACTTCGTTCGGTCCAGCAGGTGATCTACCTGATCTTCACCGAGGGCCATGCGAGCCGAAGCGACGGCGCGTTCGTGCGCGGCGACCTCTGCGACGAGGCCGCCTGGCTCGCGACCTTGCTCACCCGACTCGTCGGTGACAGCGAGTCTCATGCGCTGCTCGCACTCATCCTCTTGACCGATGCTCGCCGGGCGACCCGAGTCGATGCCGACGGAACGCCGATCCTGCTCGAAGATCAGGACCGGTCACAGTGGGACCGCGACAAGATCGCCGAGGGCCTGACGCACCTTGCCCATGCCGAATCGAAAGGGCTCGGGCCGATCGGGCTACAGGCCAAGGTCGCGTCGTTCCATGCCGTCGCCGCGTCGTTCGACCAGACGCTGTGGCCGGCGATCGTTACCGTCTACGACCAGATGATCGACGCTGGCGGAGGGCCCGTCATTGCATTGAACCGGGCAGCAGCGCTCAGCTATGTCGAGGGACCCGCGGCGGCGTTAGCTCTGCTCGCCCCGCTCGCGGGCGACCTCGGCCACTACGTCTACTTCCACTCTGCGACTGCCGAGCTGTTTCGACGGCTTGGCTGCACCGACGACGCACGGCGCGCCTATGAGCGAGCGCTCGCCTGCGAGCCGTCGGACGGCGAGCGCGCCTTTCTCACAAGCCAACTCGAACGGCTCTGACCTGGACGCTGCGTCGCTCGGGGCTATGCCGTGGTGAAGTCAAGGTTGAGTCGCAGCGTGCCAAGCATGATCCCGGGCTGGTGAAGCCAGTCGTTGTCCGCCGAGTAGCTGATCGATTCGATGCGATCGAGCAACACGTTCCAGCCGATCTGTTGCTCGAGCCGAGAGAGGCTTGCACCCGGACACACACGCGGCCCCGTCGAGAACGTGACGTGGCGGGTGAGCCGTTCACGATCAAGGTCAAGGTCGAACGGGCACTCGAACTCGTCGGGGTCGACGTTGGCTGCCCCATAACGCAGGTGCAGCAACGATCCGGCGGGAACCTCGACGCCCTGGAACACCTCGTCTTGTGACGTCATCCGAGTGGACAGGCCATGCGTCGGCGAGCGCATGCGCATGGCCTCTTCGGTGAACGCACGCACCTTGGAGCGATCGTTGCGGAGCAGCTCAAAGGTGCCCGGGTTCTCGCACAGAAGCTGCGCTTGTTCCTCGAGCGCGTACTGAGTTGTCTCGAGCCCGCCGATGATCATGGCGTGCACGATCCCAGCGATCTCAAGGTCGGTGAGCTTGCGGTCGAGCGGCTCGTAGTGCACGTCGCACAAGAAGCTGACCATGTCGTCTTGCGGGTCGCTGCGCTTCGCCGTGACGTGCTCGTAGATGTAGTCCTGGAAGCCGTCGAGGCGGGCGAGCATGTCCTCGGTCTGTTCCGGCGTGAGTTCGTGGCGCAAGCCCGTGCCATGCACGAACGGGGTGACGACTGCGTCGCCCCATGCGGCCAACTGCGGGATGTCTGCGTGAGGGAAGCCCAAGATGCTCGCCATCACATGTTGCGGCAGAGGCCGAGCGAACTGGCTGATGAACTCGACCTTGCCGTCGTCGATCCACGCATCGAGCAGTTCGTGTGCGTGGCGCTCGATCATGTCTCGATTGCGGGTGGCACCTGCGCCGACCCACGGGTCGGTGAGCTCGCGCCGGTGCAGGTAATAGAGCTGTTGGGTCGGGCGCAGCGACACCATCGAGGCGGTCATCAGATTACGTTGCGCGGCGTACGCCTCTTCGGCCGACATGCCAGCTGCGGCGAGCTTCTCGACCCGCGATTGGGTCAGCGCGATGTAGCGGTCTGCGTCTTTGACGACCCGGGTGATGTCTTCGTGCTTGGTGAGGACGAATGCGTCGCTGCCCGGTGTCGGGCCGCCGCCTTCGATGCGCAGCACGGGCGCTTCTCGGTGCAGGATCTCGTACGCCTCGTACCAGTGCTCCTGAGCCCCATCGCCGAACAAGTCGACGTCGCCGAGATGCATCGGACAGGCCATTGGGCTGAGCTCATGATTGACATGCTTCGGATATGACATCGCCACTCCCCCTCCAATCAGGGCCACTTCCCTCCGTTCAGCAATAGCAGACGCGGCCCGAGCGGCACCTAGGTTCGAGGCCATGCCCCAAACCGGACGCTGCCTCTGCGGCAACATCAGCTACTCGATCGAAGGCGACCTGTTGGCCACGGCGGTCTGCCATTGCGAACACTGCCAGCGCCAGAGCGGTGGCGCGTTCTCGACCAACCTGGTGGTCCACGAGAGCCAGCTCACCGTCGATGGCGAACTCACGATCTACGAGGACCGCGGCCGCACCGGTGACGCGGTGTACGTGTTGCGAAAGTTCTGCGGAAACTGCGGCTCGCCGATCGTGTCCGAGCTGATGGAGCCCGCCGGCGTCCTGGCGGTCAAGGCCGGCACCCTCGATGACACGTCAGGCGTAGAGCCAAACATTCAGGCGTGGTGTGTCGACAAGCAGCCCTGGGTCGACCTCGGCGACATCCAAGCCATGGACCGCGAGTAGCGAGTACTACCTGCGATCAATCCGGTGGGGACCGCAGTGGCTTCATCGGCCGCAGCGTTGTGAGCGCAGCGAGCAACGCGTACTACCCGGCGAGACCGGCTTGGATCGCTTCGTTCGTGAAGGCTTGGAACTTGGCGACGTCGAAGCCGACCACGAGCCGAGCATCGGTCTCGATGATCACACGATGATCTGAATCGAGGAACTTGGCAAAGGCCTTGCGGTACTCGTCATCCGGTTGCGACGACAGGCCGGAAAGGTCCGCGTAGAACCACTCTTTGAGTTCGTCGAAGCCGGGATCGCCGGGGGCGTGCACGATCGACTCACCCTTGTACGTCGCGGTCTTGCGGCCGGTGTTGATCACGATCGCCGACTGCGGACGAGCCCGCAGCGCCGGCACCCGCTTGCGCTTCTCGGCGCACGTCGTCCAGAACTTGCCGTCGCGGTAGAGGAACGCGACGACGACACCGACCGGGTATCCGTCGCGGGTCGTCCAGTTGAAGACACACTCGCCGCCAGCGTCAAGCAGTTCCTGCAATGCGTCGTCGTCGAGACGCATCGTCGTTAGGTCCTCGTAGTCGACCTGCTCATCATTCGCACCCATGACCGAACCCCCTTGTTCCCTTTCGACCGTAGTGGGCAAGGTCGACTGCGGTTAGATCGCCGGATGGCCCCTATCTCTATGATCGTCAGATGACCGACGTGATGCCGCAGCAGGAAACGATCTCGCTCGAGGACTTCCGGACCCCAGAGCAAGAGATGGCCGAGCTTGGGGCCGACGCAGCTCCCGCCGCGGAACTGGCGATCGAGGACATCAATCCGCTCAACGCCCACCTGTTCCGTGATCACCGTTGGCACGACTACTTCGCTCGCCTGCGCGCCGAAGACCCGGTGCACCTGAACGAGATCGAAACCGCTGGCCGGTTCTGGTCGATCACGAAGTACGACGACGTCAAGGCCGTCGATGGCGACTGGCAGAACTTCTCCTCGGCCGAGGGCATCACGCTCGGCGTAAAGATCGGTTCCGCGATTCCGGAGCGCATCTCCAATGCGTCGGCGTTCATCGCCATGGACCCACCTGAGCAGACCCAGCAGCGCAAGACGGTCCGAGGCATCTCGGCACCGAGCAGCCTGCGGAATCTCGAGGATCAGATCCGTGAGCGCACCGTCAAGGTGCTCGAGGATCTACCCGAGGGCGAGACCTTCGATTGGGTCGACACCGTGTCGATTGAGCTCACCACGATCTTGCTCGCTGCGCTCTTCGACTTCCCATTCGAGGATCGCCGCAAGCTCACCCGCTGGTCCGACATCGTTTTCGCGATCCCCGAGCCAGGCGGCATCGTTGAGTCGCATGAACAGCGCCAAGCCGAGCTCATCGAGATGGTGCAGTACTTCGATCGCCTGTGGGATGAGCGTCGGAAGAACCCCGGCTTCGATCTGGTGTCGATGCTCGCCAACGGCGAAGCAACCAAGGACATGCCGACCCTGGAACATCTCGGCAACCTGCTGCTGCTGATCGTTGGCGGCAACGACACGACCCGCAACACCATGTCGGGCAGCGTCTACGGCCTGAACAAGTTCCCCGATCAGTACGACAAGCTCATCGCCGATCCTGGCCTCATCCCGAAGATGGTGCCTGAGATCATCCGCTGGCAGACGCCGCTCTCGTACATGCGCCGCACGGCGACGCAAGATGTCGAACTCGGCGGCAAGCAGATCCTCAAAGACGATCAGCTGCTGATGTGGTACATCTCGGCGAACCGCGACGAAGACATGTTCGGCACCACTGCGAACGTCATCGACATCGAGCGTGACAACGCTGACCGCCACCTGTCGTTCGGGTACGGCGTGCACTTCTGTATGGGCAGCCGCCTGGCTGAGCTGCAGCTGCGCATCCTCTGGGAAGAACTACTGGGCCGCTTCGAGCGGGTCGAAGTCGTGGGCGAACCCGAGCGCACGTTCTCGTCGTTCGTCAACGGCTACCAGACCCTGCCGGTCCAGGTGAAGCGCAAGTAGCGGAGCACGTTCGGATCATGCCAACTTGGTCGAACTGGAGCGGTCGCCAGACCTCCTCTCCTACTGCGCTCGTCTCGCCGACGTCCGAAGAAGAGATCGTCAGCGCCGTTGCCAGCGCTGCAGCCGACGGTGTGTCGGTTCGCGCAGTCGGAGCGTCGCACTCGCACTCACGTATCGCTGCTCCTGACGGCGTGCTGCTCAATCTCGACGACTGGCAAGGCGTCGTGTCGGCCGACCCCGAGAACGAGCGGGCGACGGTGCGCTCGGGCTCCCGGATCTTCGAGCTCGGCGAACCGCTTCACGCACACGGCCTGGCGCTGCGCAACCAGGGCGACATCGACAAGCAGAGCATCGCCGGTGCGACCTCGACGGGAACCCACGGCACCGGTCCCACCAACCAGAACCTGTCGGCATCGGTCGAGGGTGTGCGTCTCGTGCTTGCGTCGGGCGAGGTCGTCTCCTGCTCACCCGACGAACACCCGGAGCTGTTCGAGCTCGCACGCCACTCGCTTGGTGGTGTCGGCCTCATCACCGAGTTCACACTCGGACTTCGCCCCGCATATCGACTGCATGAACGCCTTTGGAAAGAGTCGCCCGACGATGTCTTTGGCCGCATCGACGAACTCGTGACTGGCACCCGCCACTTCGAGTTCTTCTGGATGCCGCAGCTCGACGCATGCGCGTGCAAGACGCTCGCCGAGACCGACGCCGAGGTCGACGACCTGCCCGACGTCAAGCTCGAGCGGATCGGATGGAGCCACAACATCATCTCGTCGATTCGCGACGACAAACACACCGAGATGGAGTACTCGGTTCCTGCCGAGCAAGGTCCGGCGTGTTTCAACGAGGTCCGCGAGATGATCCTGCGGGACTTCCCGGATCTCGAGTGGCCGCTCGAATACCGGACCGTTCGCTCCGATGACATCTGGATCAGCGCTGCCGGCGGACGCGAGACCGTCACGATCTCGGCGCATCAAGACATCAGCCTCGATGACCGTGACCTGTTCGAAGCATGCGAGGAGATCTTCCGCCGCTACGACGGTCGTCCTCACTGGGGCAAGGTGCACTATCTGTCGGGCGCCGACCTCGCCGAGCTCTACCCGCGCTATCGCGACTGGTGGCGCATCCGCGACGAGCACGATCCCCATGACCTCTTCGTCACCGAAGACCTCGCCCGCCTACGCCCCTAGCGATCGGTAAGCGTCACAACGTTGAGCGGCCCGCGTTGCACCAATGCGGTCGCGTCGTGGCGCTTGCCGCAATACCAGACACCTGCGTCGCTGTCAGCTTCGAGGTTCTTGAGCCATTGCGAGTCGCCGCG
>CALDGN010000320.1 GCA_937942965.1 uncultured Acidimicrobiales bacterium
ACCTGCCGTACGTCGAAGGCGTGCACCTGAGCTTCGATCACCACGAGTCCGAAACCATCCGGAACCCGGCTCGCGACAACCACATCATCCTCGCCAGCGCTCCATCGGCAGCCCGCGTGGTTTGGGACTACTACGGCGGCGAAGCAACGTTCCCGTCGAAGTGGCTCGACATGATGGCCGCCGTCGACAAGGCCGACGCAGCTCAGTACAACGAGCGCGAGATCCTTGAACCTGGCACGTGGGAACTACTGAACTTCATCATGGACCCACGCACCGGCCTCGGTCGGTTCCGCGACTTCCGCATCTCGAACTACAACCTGATGATGGACCTGATCGCATACTGCAAGGACCACACGATCGACGAGATCCTGCAACTCCCTGACGTCGTCGAACGCACCGAGCTGTACTTCGACCACGATGCTCGGGCCCGTGAACAGATCGAACGCTGCTCGACGATCCACGACAATCTGATCGTCTTGGACCTGACCGGCGAAGAGCAGATCTGGCCGACGAATCGGTTCACGATCTACGCCATGTACCCGCAGTGCAATATCTCGATCCACCGCATGTGGGGCTTCCGCCAACAGAACACCGTGTTCGCGACCGGCAAGTCAATCATCGACCGCGGCTGCAAGACCAACGTGGGCGATCTCATGCTCTCCTATGGCGGAGGCGGCCACGCAGCCGCTGGCACCTGCCAGGTCGAGCACGAAGACGCCGAACGGGTTCTGGGCGAGCTCATCGAGCGGATCACCTCAGATCACCGCGCCGCAACCGCCAGCGTCGACTCGTGAAGCAATGGGGCGGGGAGGGTTCCCAACTAACGACCCTCCCCAGCCCCAGACAGTAAGACCCTCTGCCTGTCAAAGCGTCTCGCACTGTCTTGAGCACTACACATTAGTGCCTTCGGGTCCAACGGCCCCCTCGCAACGCCGAAATCTGCCCGTCTCGCTCACGACTTCGAATGACGGCCGATGGATCAGCGACCACAACAAGCCCTACGAGAGGAACCCACGATGACGTGGCTCGATGATCAAGGGATCGCTCACGACGGGGAACCCCCAGTCGGCTACCGCATGCTCGGCGGCCGTTGGTATCCCATCGATACAGAGATCGACATGCCCCACCGCCAAACCGTCCGCGAGCTGCTCGCAACTCGCTAAGCAACGAACCCCGCCTTGCCGCTCAGTTGAATTCGATGATGCCTCGGATGTTGATGCCCGCGTTCATGTCGGCATAACCCTGGTTGATCTCGTCGAGTGAGTAGCGCCGGGTGATTAGCTCATCGAGCTTGAGCTTGCCATTGCGGTACATCATCAACAGCTCGGGAATTCGGAAGTTCGGGCTCGCCGAACCGAAGATCGTGCCTCGCAGTTCCTTCTGCGACAGCGTCAGTCGAGCCAAATCGAGCTTGACGTCCTCTTGCGCCATCGGTGCAACGGCGGTCGCCACGACGGTGCCGCCCTTGGCGGTCAGATCCATCGCTGGCTGCACCATGTCACCGGTCAACACGCCCGGCGTGAGGATCACCGCATGCGCCATGCGGCCCCAGGTGATGTCGTTCACCAACGCGACGGCTTCTTCCATTGAGTTCGACGTGTGCGTCGCGCCAAACGCCATTGCGGTTTCGCGCTTGAACTCGATCGGGTCCACGGCAATCACGTTCGACGCACCCGCGGCGGCAGCGCCCTGCACCGCGTTCATGCCAATCCCGCCGCAACCCACGACGACGACCGTGTCGCCCGGGCGGATGTCCGCTCGGTTCACGGCCGAGCCATAGCCCGTGGCGACGCCGCAGCTCACAAGACACACCACGTCGAGTGGGATGTCGGGTTCGACCTTGATGACGGACTCTTGGGCGAGCGTCATGTGCTCGCTGAACGTGCCGAGCTGGGCCAGCTTGCCGAGGTTCGTGCCGTCGGCCGCATGGGTCCGGTACGTGCCGTCGGTAATCATGCCGCCGCCAAAGGTGCGAGCACCCAGGTCACAAAGGTTCTGACGCCCCTCGGCGCACGGAGGGCACGAGCCGCATGCGGGCACGAATGAGCAGCTCACATGATCGCCGACGGCGACCTTGGTGACGTTGGCGCCAACTTCGACGACGACGCCGCTTCCTTCGTGGCCGCCGATCAGGGGGAAGATGGTTCCGGTCGGCAGCTGCGCAAGCAACTCCTCGGGCGGCACCATGTCGCCCGTCACCAGATGCTCGTCGGAATGGCACAGACCGGCGTACGCGGTCTTCACAAGCACCTCGCCAGGGCCTGGCGGATCGAGCTCGATCTCTTCGACGCTCCACTGCTGCCCAATGCCGTGCAGTACTGCTGCCCGAGTCTTCATGGTCCCCTCCGATCGTTGGTGACTCGACGCTAGTGCAACGGCCTGTACGCATTCCCTTGTGTCCCGTGGGTCAACTAGTTTCGCCCCAATGCCAAATCACGGAACGTCACTCTTTGCTCACGTTGGCAGCCGCTCGGCTGCGGGATCCGTTGCCTCGCTGGACGGGCCGTGGCGAGCGATCATCGACCCGTACCAGACCGGCTACATCGGCTTGACGGGCGAGCCGACACCGCGAGGCTGGTTCCGCGATTTCAAGCCGCGCACCGAGCGCGACCGCATCGAGTACGACTTCGACCGATCGATGGTTCTGCAGGTCCCCGGTGACTGGAACACCCAGCACCCCGAGTTGCACTACTACGAAGGCACGCTCTGGTACCGGAAGAAGTTCACGGTCAGCGACCCCGAAGCGGGCCGAACGTTCGTGCACTTCGGCGCCGTCAATCACACCTGTCGCGTCTATCTCGACGGCGAAGAGCTCGCGTTTCACCAGGGCGGGTTCGGGCCGTTCGCGGTCGAGCTCACGGGTCGCCTCTCCCCTGGCGATCACTCGCTCATCTTGATGGTCGACGCCATGCGGACGCCCGATCGGGTTCCCGCAATGCGCACCGACTGGTTCAACTTCGGCGGGGCACACCGCTCGGTGTCGCTCGTGCGGGTGCCCGACACGTTCATCACCAGCGCCTGGCTCACGATGGACCGAGACGGCCGCGTCGTCGGCCAGATCGAATGCGACGGCCCCAATGCCGACGCCGCCGAAGCAACGATCACGATCGCCGAGCTCGGCGTTCAGCTCTCGGTGCCAACCGGGCAACGCTTCACCATCGCCGAAGAGGCGCTCGGCGACGTCGAACGCTGGCACCCCGGGCGCCCCACGCTCTACGACGTCACGTTCTCGATCGACGGCGATCAGGTCACCGAGCCGGTTGGCTTCCGCACCCTCGAAGTCCACGGCACCGACATCGTCGTCAACGGCGAACCCGTCTTCCTCAAAGGCATCTCGCTGCACGCCGAAGGCCCGAGCGGCGGCCGCCGAGCGGCCGGCCCCGACGACGCAGCCACACTCCTGCAATGGGCCCAGGACCTCGGCGCCAACTTTGTCCGCCTCGGCCACTACCAGCACGACGAAGCCATGGTCGCCGAAGCCGACCGGCGCGGGCTGCTCGTATGGGCCGAGCTCCCGGTCTATTGGGGCATCGACTGGACCAACCCTGAGACATTGGAGAACGCGCTCGAACAGACCGACGAGCTGGTCCTGCGCGACCGCTGCCGCGCATCGGTCGCGCTGTGGTCGGTGGCGAACGAAACCTTGCCTGGCGAGGACCGCACGAACTTCCTTCGCTCGCTCATCGACCGGGTCCGAGAACTCGACGACACGCGACTCATCACCGCCGCACTGTTCACCCTCCCCGGCCAGGGCATCGAGACCCACATCGACGACCCGCTCGGACCGTTCGTCGACGTCATCGGCGTCAACCAGTACTACGGCTGGTACTACGGCGACCGCGACGACATCCCGAACCTGAAATGGAGCTCGGATTTCAACAAGCCGATCATCTTCAGCGAACTCGGCGCCGGCGCCAAGGCCGGACATCACGGCTCGCCGACCCAGATCTGGACCGAAGAGTTCCAGGCCGCGGTCTACGACGCCCAGATCGCGATGATCGCCAACCAGCCCGACTGCGCGGGGCTGAGCCCCTGGATCCTCAAGGACTTCCGTACGCCGCTACGAGCCCTTCCTGGTATCCAAGATGGCTACAACCGCAAGGGCTTGGTCAGCGAAGAAGGCGAACGCAAACTGGCGTTCGAGACGCTCGCCGCCTGGTACCGAACGCTCTAACGAGCTAGCGGATGTCGGCCGCCGTCGCGACGACCGCATCGATGAACAGATCGATGTCGTCGTCGCTCGTCGCCAGGTTCCAGCAGCCCATCCCGTAGTTACTCAGGAGCACCTGGCGGTCGAGCAGGCCTTGGTGCAGCCGCATCATCGTGACGGCTTCGTCGCTCGTGTGCCGAGCGTCTCGGAACGTGCGGATCGTGCGCCGGTTGGGGTGGATACAGAAGAGGGACCCGCGGCCATGGACCTGCCATTCCAGGTCGGACTCGTCGAACGCACGACGCAACCCGCTGCGTGAGCGCTCGCCGAGCTCATCGAGGCGAGAGAACGCGGCGCTGTCCAGTGCTTGCATGCACGCCAGCCCAGCCGTCATCGTGACGGGATTCGCCGTGAACGTGCCGCCCGAAGGGACCGCTGCCCGCTGGCCGCCCTGCTTGGCGAAGACCGACATGACCTCGCTACGGCCGCCGACGCCTCCGACCGGGAAACCGCCGCCGATGATCTTGGCCACGCACGTGAGGTCGGGTTCGAGGCCAAGCAACGCCTGAGCACCGCCGGACCCCAACCGGAAGCTGATGACCTCGTCGAGGATCACAAGTGCGCCGACCTCGCGAGCCGTGTCGACGATCGCGTCGATGAAGCTCTGCTCGATCGCGGGCATGCCAACTCGGCTCGGCATGGCGTCGAGCAACACAGCTGCACAACGCTCACCTGCGCCGCGGATCACGGCCTCGGCCGCGACAGCGTCGTTGAACGGGATGATGCCAACCTCGTCGCTCAGCGACGCGGGTGTGCCCGCCGCGTATGCGATCGTCGTCGGCGCATCGGCGACGCCCCACTCTGACGGGTCCGGGTCGAGGCTCGCCTCGGCATGGTCATAGGTGCCGTGGTAGCTGCCCTCGACCTTGACGATCATCGGGCGTCCGGTGAACGCACGGGCGGCCTTGATCGCTCCCATCACGGCCTCGGTGCCAGAGTTGCAGAAGCGGATCTGGTCCATGGTTTCAACGCGTTCGCACAACAGTTCGGCGAGTTCGATCTCGATCGTGGTCGCCATCGAATAGGCCGTGCCTCGCTCCAGTTGGGCCCGGACCGCAGCGTCGATCGTCGGATCACCGTGACCCAAGATGATCGACGTGTAGTTGTTGTTGGCGTCGAGGAGACGGCGTCCTTCGACGTCGGTGATCCATGCGCCGTGTCCCTCGGCGACATAGACCGGATGCGGGTCGGTCAACACCGTCGAGCGCGAAGCTCCACCGGGAATGGACTGCTTCGCTCGGCTGAAGAGCTCTGCCGAGCGAGACGTGTTGGTCTCGGCCGCAGCGTGGCCTGATCGTTGGGCGGATGTATCCGTCATCGAACTCCCCCTGGCGTTGGTGAACTGGCCACGACCGTAGCCCTCGCCGCAATCCCGCTTCCAGAACGACGCTTGGGCCGATTCCGATCGTTCGGGCGCACTTCGGTACGTTCGAGAGGACATCGACACGGCAGGAGTCGCACCGTGACCGACCATGGAACCAGCACAGATCCGATGAGCATCGGCCCTCGATCGCCGTGGCGTATCGGCGTCGACGTCGGTGGCACGTTCACGGACCTCGTTCTGGCCGACGCTGCCGGGCGCATCTGGGTGACCAAGGTGCCATCGGTACCCGCTGACCCGAGCCGCGGCGTTCTCAATGCGCTCGATCGCATCGCCGTGGACCTCGGCGTGCCCGAACACGACGTGCTCGCATCGTGCGGGCTGTTCGTGCACGGCTCGACGGTCGCGACCAACACGATGCTCGAAGGCAAGGGCGCACCCGTTGGCCTGATCTGCACCGACGGCTTCCGTGATGTCATCGAGATTCGGCGCGGCTTGCGCGACGACCAGTGGAACCATCGCGAGCCCTATGCCCGCCCCCTGGTCCCCCGCTTCCTCCGCCAAGGGATCGATGAGCGGATCGACGCCGACGGAACCGTGCACCGCCCGCTCTCGCTCGACCGGCTCGATGACATCGTCGACGACTTTGTCAGCGAAGGGGTGCAGGCGATCGCCGTCGCTCTCATGAACAGCTACGCGAATGACGCTCACGAAACTCAGGTCGCAGCGGCGATTCGGGATCGCTGGGACGGCGACTGGGTCACCACCTCAGCCGCAGTGTCTCCCATGATGGGTGAGTACGAACGCACCTCGACCGCAGTCGTCAACGCAACGCTGATGCCTCGCATCGTCGGTTATCTCCGCTCGCTCGAGACCGAGCTGCACCAGCGCGGCCTCGCAACTTCCCTGCTGCTCGTGCAATCCAACGGTGGTGCTGCTTCGGTGGAGCAGCTCGCCGATCGCCCCGTCAACCTGTTGTTGAGCGGTCCTGCCGCTGCGGTCGGCGCCCTCAATCTCTACAGCCGAGCGATCGACCAATGGCGAGACGATCATCCGGCCGCCGACGACGAAACGGCACCAGGCAACGTCATCTCGATGGAGATCGGAGGCACGTCATGTGACGTCTTGTTGATGTCGGACCGAGATGTGGCGACGCGTGACGACATGAGCATCGCCGGTTACCACGTGTCTACGCCGGCCATCGATATTCACACGATCGGCGCCGGTGGCGGCACCATCGCGAGCGTTGACGATGCGGGCCTGCTCTCGGTTGGACCCGAAGGCGCAGGGGCCGACCCTGGCCCAGCGTGTTACGGACGCGGCGGTACTCGCCCAACGGTCACCGATGCCCACTTGGTGCTCGGGCGGCTTCGTCCGGGCAAGTCGGCCGGCGGAACCCTCGACCTCGACTTCGATGCGGCGGTCGAAGCAATTCGCATCCACGTCGCCGAACCACTGTCGATGCCGGTCGAAGAGGCAGCCGCGGGGATCATCGAGCTGACCGAGCATCATCTACTGAGCGCGGTCGAACACATCTCGATCGAGCGCGGCCACTCGCCGCGGCGCTTCACCATGGTCGCGGCCGGAGGTGCCGGGCCGATGCATGGCGCTCAAGTCGCTGCCGGTTTGGGATGTCGACGGGTCTACATCCCGCGTGATGCTGGAGCGCTCTGCGCCATCGGCATGTTGCACGCCGACATCCGCCAAGACTTCACGAGGGTTCTCATCGACTCGCTCGACGAGGTCCAAGCGGCCACCGTTGCTGACGGCTTTGGCGAGCTCAAGACGCGAGCCCTTCGGGTTATGGGCGAGGAGGG
>CALDGN010000321.1 GCA_937942965.1 uncultured Acidimicrobiales bacterium
GGACCGTTCGACAAGGACGGAGCCCGCGTGACCACAAACGACACTTTGGCCGGGGGTTTCCGCGAGATCCGCCATTTCGATGGCAAGCGCGAGACGTTGCTCGGTCGCTTCCTCGAAGAGTTCCGTCGGAGGAAGCGGCGCCCCGACGATCGGCATGAGATAGGACGATGACAGTTGCCATGCTGCGACAGTGTCGATACGGGCGCCAATGCGCTCGGCAAGCTGCGAGGCCCAACGCAGCGCGTTGTGGGAGGCATCGGAACCATCGATGCCGACGAGGATTGCGGGCTGCTCATTGCTAGTCATAAGGCGATCGTGACCGTTGACGAAGCGCGGCGGTAGGGACTTGGGTCCCATGTTCCGCCTTGGCTCAATTAGGGCATCGTCCAGCCGACAGGATGTGGCACGCGCTACAACAAATATGTCCGTTGCGCTCGGACATGCAGCACGTCGTGGTGAAGAGTGTCACCATGGGAATGCAGGCACCGTGACGGTGGTTGCGTACACCAGATGACATCGATCTCTCTCGACAAGAAAGACAGGGACAACCCAATGACGGACTCACTGGTCCAGGCAGAAATTGATCGGGTGCTCGACAGCCTCGACGGTGAACTCACGAGTCACGCGCGAGTTGTTGACGCACTGCTCGACCTCCGTTCAGCTTCCGACGACGTACGCCTCGTCGCCGTGATCGACGAGTCACTCCGGAATGTCCCCGGACGCAATGCCGTATCCACTGATTGGTGGAAGACCCAGCTCAAGTCGTTCCGCCTGATGGCCGACGAACAGCCGGTCAACTAGTACCGCCTTTCTCGCTGACGCTCGAAACGCTGGTTCCAACCGAGCGAGCGTGCGGTCCTGGCAGGGTCCGCATCAACGAGTAGTTCCGCTCCAAGAACGAGTGCCGGCCTCCGGGTCGGCACGATGACGACATGACCTGGGCTCTCGCCCAGGTCATTTGTCGTTTTGGTCCGTCGGTCGCCGACGGGGCCGACGTTCTAGGGTCGGGTGATGGGCGAACATCCACGGGTCATCGGTGCTGGACTTCCTCGGACCGGCACGTCGTCGCTCAAGCAAGGGTTGGAGCAGCTTCTTGGCGGCCGCTGCTATCACATGTTCGAACTGATCCAGCGCAACGAAGAAGACGGCGTCCGCTGGGTGCAAGCGCTCCAAGGTGACCTCGAGAAACTCGACGCGGTGCTCGATGGCTGGGCCGCGGCGGTCGACTGGCCGGCGTCAATTATGTGGCGAGAGATGGCCGAACGCTTTGCCGACGCCGTCGTTGTTCTGTCGCATCGCGGGTCGGCCGACACATGGTGGACCAGCGCGAACGAAACCGTCTGGGAAGCAATGCGGCGCACCGAGGACGGCGACGACGATGTGGTCCGGTTCTTCAACCGACTCATGCGGCGCGTGGCCGGGCTTCCGCAGGACGGATGGGACGACCCCGCCATCGCCAAGGCCTGGTACGACCGGCACTACGCCGAGGTGCTCGACACGATCCCGACTGAGCGGTTGGTGATCTGGCAGCCGTCGGAGGGGTGGGAACCATTGTGCGGTGCGCTCGGGATTCCGGTGCCCGCCGAACCGTTCGGGCATCACAACCGCAAGGCCGACTTCCGGGCTCGGGCCGGCTTCGACTGAGCCAACCTGCAGCGGAGCGAGCGTGCTGCTGATCTGGCACGGCGACTCATAGGCTTCTGTCGTGCTCGAACTGGAGACCCTCGAGGCGTTCGACGCCCATCTTGAGGCCCACAATTCCCTTGCTGACGTTGCGTGTCAGGGGCTTGACCTCTTTGAACGCAGTTGGCGACTCATGCAGGCCGACGTGCGCGGCGCGTTCTTCCTCGGATGCGAGATTGAACCGTCTGCGCTCGAGTACGTGCTCGGGCAGGGAGCATGCGTGTTCCCCCGCATCGACGGCCTGCCGTTTCGTGCGTTCCGGCCGACGCTGTACACAGCCAGCGAGCTGTACGACGGCTATGAACCGGGCGATCACGACAGCTACGAGCAGACGCCTGACGCGCAGGCCTACTACTGGCACAAGACGACCGTGGCGGACTTCGATGTGGTGCGCACGTTGGCCGAGCGCATCCATGACCATGCGATCGATGACGCGATGCGGGCGCTGCTCGCCGGGGTCGGCGAGTCGAATGTCGTCGCCATCATGGGCGGCCACAGCCTGATCCGTTCCGACGACACGTACCGCCAGGTCGTCGAACTCGGCCGCAGCTTGACCCGGGCCGGCTTCTACGTCGCGACCGGCGGCGGCCCCGGCGCGATGGAAGCAGCGAACCTCGGCGCATGGCTCGCCCCTCACGCCGACGAGGCGCTCGACCAGGCCATGGCGATGTTGGCCGAAGCGGCGACGTTCGAGCCGGTCGGCGAGTGGCTCGACGCGGCGTTCGCGGTTCGGGCAGCGTTTCCAGCGCCAGACGAGTCGCCCAGCAGCCTCGGCGTGCCGACCTGGCACTACGGCCATGAGCCGCCGAACGTGTTTGCCGGCGAGATCGCCAAGTACTTCGCCAACAGCATCCGCGAAGACGGCCTGCTCGCGATTGCGTTGGCGGGTGTCGTGTTCGCTCCTGGCAGTGCCGGCACGATCCAAGAGGTGTTCCAGGACGCGGCCCAGAACCACTACGAGTCGTTCGGCAAAGCCAGCCCAATGGTGTTCCTCGACGAGCAGTACTGGACCGAGACCAAACCGATCTACCCGGTGTTGCGCACGCTGGCCGCCGACAAGGCCTATGGCGAGCTGCTCACCGCGTTCGATGAGCCGGAACCAATTGTCGAGTTCCTCAAGCAACACCGCTAGGTGTAGCGAGCAGGGAGGCCATCCGGGTACGGCGCCCGAGATCGCGGGCCCAGGGAAGCACACGCCTTGGTCACCGGGTTACCGTTGTCATCATGAGTGACGCACACGCCCCCGAGGCCGTCCCCACCGAAGTCGTCGATGCTGGCCCCCAGCCCGATGTGACGGACCCCGCCAAGCTGATCCGCCTCGGCACGATGCTGCAGACGGTGCTCGCTGAGCTCCAGGCCTCGCAAGGCACCACCGACGAAGGTGGCCGCGAGCGCCTGGCCCAGATCCATACCGAAACGATCGAAGAGCTGTCGGGCATCCTCAGCGAGGACCTTCGCGACGAGCTCATGGAGTTCAACGACTGCTGCTCGAGCGACACGCCGAGCGAAGGCGAACTGCGTGTCGCCCACGCCCAGCTCGTCGGCTGGATCCAGGGCTTGCTGCGCGGGATGCAGGCCACGGCCACGGCGCAGGCACAGATCGCCCAGCAGCAAATGATGATGATGCAGGCCCAGGCACAACAGCGTGCACTCGGCGGTCAGCCGCCGCAGGGCGTCCCGCAGCCGCCGAAGTCCGACGGCCCTAGCGGCCCCGACTCTGGCTACCTGTAGGTCGGATCACCAGTAGGTCTGGAATCCCCACCCCATGTTCATCCTGACGATCATTCTGGCCATCGTTGTCGCGCTCCTTTTCGGAGGCGCGGGTCTGGCGAAGATCACCAACCGGCCGCAAATGGTGGAGGCTCGCCAGCATCTGGTGATCCCGACGGCACTCTGGCGTGTGATCGGCATCCTCGAAGTGCTCGGTGCGACCGGTCTGATCATCGGCCTGCACCAAGACTTGCCCGTGATCGGCGTGCTCGCTGCGGCTGGCCTGGTCGGCATGTCGATCGGCGCAGTGTTCTATCACCAGCGTGCGGGCGACTCGATCCCGCAATGGCTGCCAGCGGTCGCCGCCGGTTCGCTCACGATCTTCTACGCCATCGCCCGCGTCGGCTCCGCCTGACGCTGGCGAGTTGCCTGCATCTGGCAGTTGAAGACGTCACTTCCGACGTTCTGAACTGCCAGATGGAAATCGGTCGTTCATCTGGCAGCCGAAGACGTCATCCGAGACGTTCTGAACTGCCAGAAAGGCGCGGTCTAGCGGTCGGCGGGCGGAATGTCCTGGTGTTGGTTGCAGAACTCGGCGATGTTCTCGTGGGTCCACTTGAGTGAACGTCGGTCGGTCGACGCTGGCTGGTGGACCAGGCTCGTGTTCGG
>CALDGN010000322.1 GCA_937942965.1 uncultured Acidimicrobiales bacterium
AGAAACGCTGAATCGTCTCGCTGCTTCAGCTTGAGACAGCTTCTCGACCGTGACCGAAGTGATAATCGCCCGTCGTTTCGACATCCACCACGATCACCGCCCCGTCTTGCACATGACGCGAACCATCCCTTGCATATGTCCTGAACTCACACACCACCTCCTCCGCTGAACTGAACTGCGAGCTGTTAAGCAGTTTGCAGTTGCGAAACATCGCAAGTGCGGGCTGAGCCGAGTATTTTCTATCGACGTGGAATGGCTATCTGACCCCGCGGCCTGGTCGGCGCTCTTCGCGCTGCTGGCACTCGAAATCGTTCTTGGCGTCGACAATGTCGTCTTCATCTCGATCCTGGCAAACAAGTTGCCCGAGGACGAGCAAGACAAGGCCCGTCGCGTCGGCATCGCTGCGGCTGGTGGCATGCGCATCTTGTTGCTGCTCGCCGTCGGCTGGATCATCTCGCTCAAGAGCGAGTTGTTCACCGCCTTCGGGCAGAGCTTCAGCGGCAAGGACCTGATCCTGCTCGCTGGCGGTCTCTTCCTGATCTACAAAGCCACCAAAGAGATACATCACAAACTCGAGGGCGAAGACGAACACGCCGAGGCGAGGGTTGCGCCAACCTTTGCCGCAGTGATTGGTCAAGTCATGCTGCTCGACTTGGTGTTCTCGATCGACTCGGTCATCACCGCCGTTGGCATGACCGAATACGTACCGGTCATGGTGATCGCGATCGTCATCGCCGTCATCATCATGTTGGTGGCGTCGGGCGCGATCTACCGCTTCGTCAACAATCACCCGTCGGTGAAGATGTTGGCGCTGGCCTTCCTGTTGCTCATCGGCATGACCCTGATCGCCGAAGGTATGGGCGAGAAGATCCCGAAGGGCTACGTCTACGCCGCCATGACGTTCTCGGTGTTCGTCGAGGTGCTCAATATCGGCGTCCGTCGCAAGACCAAAGAGCCAGTGCACCTGCACGAGCGCATGTCGCCCGAAGCTGACTCCGAGTACGCGACAACCAAGGCCGAGTAGCGAGCGGCCTGACTTCAGGCCTGATCGAAAAGGAAACCGTCGTAGCCGTTGTCGGCGACGGTGGCGCAGTGCTCGCGGTACGCGGGCGAGCCGCCGGCCCAGCTCACGTGGCGTCGCTTGTTCCGGCCGACGTTGTGATTGAAGCCGGTGAGCCACGACACGACTTTGTCCATGAGCAGCATGCTGCCGGCTTCGGCGGCGAGGTCGGCCCACCACGTCTCGGCCTCGGCTGTCGTTTCGACGCGCTCGTGCCCCTCGGCGAGCATGTGCTCGATCAGTTCGGTCATCCAGTCGACGTTGTCTTCGATGCAGCGAGGGATGTTGCAGAACGTCGACGAGTTCTGCGGGCCGACGAGCGTCAGCAGATTGGGAAAGCCGCTCGCGGCGACGCCTAAGAACGTCTGCAGGTCCTGGTCCCACTTGTCCTTGAGAAGCCGTCCACCGGAGCCTCGGATCTCGATGCGGTCGAACGACCCGGTCACGGCGTCGAACCCGGTGGCGTAGATCAGCAGGTCGAGCTCGTGGTGGCCGGCGGTCGTTTGAACGCCCGTCGGGGTGATTCGCTCGATCGGCGAGTCACGAAGGTCGATGAGTTCGACGTTGTCTTGGTTGTAGACCTCGTAGTAGCCGGTCTCCATCGGGACCCGGCGAGTGCCGAAGCCGTGATTTGTCGGCACGAGCCGATCGGCGACGGCAGGGTCATCGACCCGATCGCGGATCTTGCTGGCGACGAACTCTGACATGAGCGCGTTGGCCTCGGCGTCGACGAGCACGTCACGGAACGACCCGATCCAGATGCCGAAGCCGGGCGAGGCATAGAGCTCTTCGAAGGTGCGAAGTCGTTCCTCGTCGGAGACGTCGAATGCACTGCGGGGATCACGTCCGTGCAGGAACTGGCCGTGCGTCGTTCGGCACGTCGCAAAGATCTCGTCATAGCGCGCCCGGATCGCTTCCATTTCGTCGGGTGCGATCGGCGAGTTGTTGAGCGGCGCGCACCAGTTCGGGTTCCGTTGAAACACCGTCAGCGAACCTGCGGTCTTGGCGACTTCTTGGATCGTCTGCACGCCGGATGCGCCGGTCCCGATGATGCCAACGCGACGGCCTTCCATCGGCACCGGCTCGTGGGGCCACAGACCGGTGTGGTGCCACTCCCCTTCGAAGTCGTCGATGCCCTCGATCGCCGGCATCGCCGGTGCCGAGAGCGGACCAAGCGCCGTAATCAGTAACCAGCACGATGCGCGGTACCCGTCCTCCGCCTCGACGATCCAGCAGTTGGCGTTCTCGTCGAACGTGCACCGTTGGACTCGGGTCTCGAAGCGGATGTCACTGCGAAGATCGAACCGGTCCGCAACATGATTCAGGTAGCTCAAGGTCTCGGGTTGGGCGGCGAAGTGTTCGGACCAATCCCAGTCGTCCAAGAGTTCGGGCGACCACGAGTAGCCGTAGCTGTAGCTCTCCGAGTCGAACCGCGCCCCGGGGTAGCGATTCCAGTACCAGGTGCCGCCGACACCGGTGCCCGCCTCGACGACCTGTACGTCGAGGCCGAGCGCTCGCAGTCGGTGCAGCTGGTACATGCCGGACATGCCCGCGCCGATGATGAGGACGTCGTGGTCGACGTCTCGGCCCGCGACCGGCCGACTCATCGCCGTACCTCGATCACGTCTGGCCCGTGACGCCGAACACCATGAGACGAGTCTTGCCC
>CALDGN010000323.1 GCA_937942965.1 uncultured Acidimicrobiales bacterium
GTCGGCGACCTCGGCCAGGTCGACACGCGGCGCGACGACGACGTCGGCACGCGATCGACCAGCCTCTTCGAGCATCGGCACGAAGCGCTCCATTCGCCGAGTGAGTCCATCGACTGAGCACATCGGATGCCAACCCTCGCCGTAGGCGACGGTTCGTCGCTGGGCCGGCCCACCCGAGCCGCCTATCCAGATCGGCAGCCGGTCCTGGGCCGGCTTCGGCGCGGCGATGACATCTGACGCCGACCAGAACTCGCCGTCGAACGCGGCCGGACCGTCGGCCCAGAGCGCTCGCATGACCTCGATGAACTGGTTACCGAACTCGCCTCGCCGGTCGTATTCAACGCCGAGGATCTCGTTCTCCTCAGGCAGCGATCCGACACCAAGCCCCGCGATGACGCGTCCGCCGGACAGTTGGTCGAGTGTCGCCAACGACTTCGCCGTAGCCATCGGATGCAGATACGGCATCACCAGCACCGACGTTCCCAGCTTCACCCGGCTTGTCCTCGCCGCCGCCCACGTCAGCACCGTGAGCGCATCGTGGTACGGCCGATCATCGAGTCGATCGGCGATGTAGCCCGCATTCACGATGTGGTGATTCACCCACACCGAATCGAGACCGAGCTCCTCAGCCTCAACGGCCAGATCGCAGATTGCACCGACATCGTCGATGCCCCAGTTGTTTGGAAGAACGAAGCCGAAACGCATGCCGCGAGTTCACTGCACGACACGTCTCCGGTCCAAAGCGTCTCTCGTATGGGTCAGGCAGTCCGTCCTCGTGGGTCAGACGACCCGTTCTTTCGCACGCCAGGACATACCCAATTATGGTTCCCCTCTATGGGGCAAAGCAGCGCCACGACGACCAGCACCGAGCCGACGACCTCGGTGCACGCGGCTCGACCGCAACTCAAGGACCTCCTGGAGTACGTCGCGTCCCACCCCCAGGCCAGCGGCCTTTCGCTGGGCCACAACGGGCTTGACTGGGGCCGCCTTCCCGCGTCGCTCAAGGGTCGGGTCGCTGAATATCGTCCGCTTGGCTCGTCCGAAGGCACCCTGACTTCGTCGCTCGATCTCATGCACGTGCACGACCGGCGCATCGCAATGTCGGCCTTCGGTCGCTGCTGGCGTACTGGGTTCGCGGAGTGCACCGTCCAAGCCCCTGAGGATGCCGAACCGCACGCCCTCACGATGTGGGACCTCCGCGACGAAGTCGGCACGATCGTCGTCATCGTCGTTCCTGGGCTGACGTCGACCGAAGCTGGCGAGCGAGTCGTGCCTCGGCCACGGGTGCTCACCCACACGGCGTCGGATTCGGGCCGCACGCTGCACGCTGACCCGGCGACCGAACAACTGCTCGGCTGGACTGTCGACGAGTTCGCGAGCCAACCGCGCATCGACTTTGTTCATCCCGACGACCAGACCGAATCGATCCTGTCGTGGGTCGAGATGCTCGAGGCACCCGGCTCGGTGAGTCGTCGTCGTTGCCGGTATCGGCACAAAGATGGCGACCGTTGGGTCTGGTTCGAGATCACGATCACGAACGAACTCGACTCGGCCGGCCACGTCCGTTGCGAGATGCTCGACATCAGCGAGTCGATGGCGGCGTTCGATGCGCTCTATCAACGCGAGCAGCTCCTCCGCTACCTCACCGAGTCCATGCCGCACGGCGTCGTGCACATGTCGGCGCAGGGTGAGGTCCTCTTCGCGAATCATCACATCGCGACCATCGCCGGAACCCAGGGCGATCCGATGGAGTTCCTCCAGCAGGTGCCGCCGGCCGATCGCCGCAAGCTGTACCGAGCGTTCGATCGGGCCCTCGAGGGCTTCGACTCCGACGTCGAAGGCTCGCTGTTCCGCTCCGACGGAAGCGAGCGTCGCTGCCACACACGCGTCCGCTCGTTGGGTTCCCGCGAAGCGGGCGTCCTCATCTCGATCGAGGACATCACGGATCGGTGGAAGCAAGCGTGCGAGCTTGCCGAACGTGCTGCGACCGACTCGCTCACCGGTCTACTGAACCGCCGTGCCGTCCTCGAGCTACTCGAACAGGTCCAAGAAGAAGCCCGCTACTCGGGCGCTCACACGACCGTTGCCTTCCTCGACCTGAACGACTTCAAGGTCGTCAACGACCAGTTCGGCCACCGGATCGGTGACCGAGTGCTCGCCGCAATCGCAGTGGCGGTCCGAAGCGAGCTCCGCCCCGGCGATGGTTTCGGCCGCCTCGGTGGCGACGAGTTCTTGGTGGTCTGTCGCGAAACGAACGCTGCCGACGCCCAAGCGCTGTCGGAGCGATTGCGGCGCGCCGTCGAGGCCGAGATCGAGATCGAGGGCAACACCGTTGCGTGTACGACGAGCTGTGGACTCGCCACCGACGTGGCCGGAAGCATGACGGTCGATGCGCTCATCCACCAGGCGGATCGCAACATGTACCAGGACAAGAACGAAGCGCTGGTTCGCTGAGCGCGCCGTGCGGCTCGCCTAGGGTCGGCTCATGGCTGTCATCCCCGCACGCGCACTCCAACGATCCGTCGGCGTATCCCGCCTCGACGTCAACACCTTCGAAGCAGTTGAGGCCGACACCTCATCGACCGCAGAAGCTGGCGCCGTTGTCGTCGTCGCCTCTGTCCTCGGCTCACTCGGCAGCCTGTTCGTCAACGGCCTGTGGGGCTTCATCGCAACGATCGCGATCTTGCTCATCGGTTGGTTCGTGTGGGCCTGGCTGTCCGCGTTCATTGCCCAAAAGGTCTTCAACGTCACCACGACCGATACCGGCGAGATGCTGCGCACCACCGGTTACGCCTACGCCCCTCGGGTGCTTGGCATCATCCCGTTTCTTGGCTTCGTCGGTGCCCTGTGGAGCCTCGTCGCCATCATCGTCGGTATGCGCCAGGCAGGCGAGATGACCACCGTGCAGGCCGTGATCACCGCCGTCATTGGCTTCCTTCCCGCAGTCATCGCGATGGGCATCGTCACCGCGATGCTGACCTGACCTGAGAAGGCCTAGTCGGCGTTGAGAACAAGCCCGACTTGTCGGGCCATGGCGACGAGCTGACCGCTCGCGTCCCAGAGCCATCCGTCCTCGATCGTGCGGGTGCCAGCGATGTCGCTGGTCTGAAACGAGCCGAGGATCCAGCCCTCGACTGGGCGACGACGTAGCTGCACGGTGAGCTCGATCGTCGGTACCCACCCGATGCGGCCGACGAGCGCGAACAGCGGGGGAGGGAAGGCGTCTGCGAACAGCGTCAGCGCCGCGGCATCGACGGGGCGCTCGTCATGGAAGCGGATCCAGCCGTGGATGAGCGGGTCGCGACCTGTGGCTCCGAGCACGTGGTCCGGGTGGATGCGCACGTCGATTCTGTTCATGATCGACAAATCGACACCCTGGGTGAGCACCTCTCGCGAGGGGCAGTCTTCGGGCGGAGGCATGTCTGGCATCTCGACGGACACGTCGGCGACGTGAGCGCCGCTCGTCAGATCGGTAAAGGCTGCGATCGACTCGATCTTCGTCTTGCCGTTCTGGATGAGTCGGCCGCGGACGGTTCCGATCGTGCGGCCTGTGCGAATGAGCTCAACCTCGAGCTCGGCCGGACCGACTTCGCCAGGGCGGAGATAGTGCGTCGTGACCGAAAGCGGGTCGGGGTGCCCCGAGACCGACCCCATCGCCCGTTGCAGCGCGGCGAGCAGGTAGCCGCCGTTGGGGTTGTCGCCGATATTCCACTCGCCGGTCAACGTGGTCGAAAACCGAGTGTCGTCGATCTGCTCGATGCGGGTTTCGTTGTCGAAGGCGTAGGTCACGGCCGTTAAGCGTGCAGCCCCCAGCGATGGATTCCAAACCGGCCAGCGGACCGGCTGACGACCGGGCAATCCCGGAGCGGAACGGGTCGCCTCCAGTGATGGCCGTTGGCCACCTAAGCTCTCGCGGTCGAAAGGACCTCTATGACCGTCAAGGCGGCTGCCGCGATTCTCGGTCTCGTGCTGAGCATGACGATGTTTTCGTCCTGTTCGTTCGGAGGCGATTCGATCGGCGATTCTGCCGTTGCGTTGATCGAGGGCGACATGGCGACGAACCTCGGGTTGAACCTCACCGACGCTGCGTGCGACGAGCCAGCGTCAGAAGCTGTGGGTACGACCTTCGGATGCAACGCGCTGCATGACGGCCTGCGCGTCGACGTCGAAGTCCTTATCGATCGTGAAGATCACATCGTTGCGTCGACGACCAATGTCGTGCGAGCCGATGCGCTTGCCGTGATCGAAGCAACGGTCGTCGACTCCATGAACGACCAAGGCGACTTCGGTCTGACCGCCGATGCGCTCGATTGCGGTGAGACCGCGGTCGTGCTCGACCAAGACCAGATCTTCCGATGCGGACTCACCGAGCCGGGTACGACGAATGTGTTCGACACATCGATCCGGATGAACGATCTGGCGACTCTGTCGTTCGACTTCGAAGTCGCGTCAGAAGCTCGACCCGCCGAGTAACACCGCAGGCACGCTCTTAGAGCACGGTCTGTCCGTACATCTGGCCGAGCTCGTCGGCGAGCAGTTCCAACCGTTCGCCGTCGGGACCGTTGAAGTAGATCGAGGTCTCGTGCTCGAACACGATCTCGATACCAGCGGCTTCGAGCTTGCCTCGTAGATACGCCTGCTTCTCGGGGGTCACCGAGATGGCCAGGTGATGGAAGCCGCCGAGCACTTCTTGGTACTTCTCGAGCCCAAGGCCAGGGAAGTCGAAGAACGCGAGCGCGTTGCCGTTGCCGACATCGAAGAAGAAGTGCGTCGAACCCGGATAGTCCCGGTTCTCGAACAGTTCGGTGAGCGGGAACTCCAGGACGCCTTGGTAGAAGTCGATCGTCGCCTCGACATCGGACGACAACAGCGCAAAGTGGTGCACGCCCTGGGCGCTCGAAGGTGGGCGATCGGCATGTAGGTGCTTGGCCCGCATGGCCGCCCACTCGTCGCTGCGGTCGACTGTCGTGTCGGCTTCTGGGTTGCTGGTTTCTGGTCCACTGCTCATCGCGTCACCTCCGAAGCAGACTCCCACACGATGATCTCGCTCGCCTCGTCAGCTCGGAGGGCGAGCGTGCCTGCGTCGGTAAGCCGGCACGCATCGCCCTCGGTTAGCTGTTCGTCGTCGAGAACTGCACTTCCACGAGCGACGAAGACATGGACGAATGGGGCATCGGGGAGGTCGATCGTTGCGCCTGGTTCGAGTCGAGCGACCCACATGACGGCGCCGGGCTGGTTGATCGACACCGCGCCAGGATGGCCGCGGCCGGAGATGACCGGCGTGAGCTGGCCGTCGCCAAGATCAAGCGTGACGTCGCGCTGTTCGTAGCTGGGCTCGTAGCCGGCCCGATCGGGGACCACCCACATTTGGATGAAGCGAACGGGTTCGACCGTGCTCGCATTCATTTCTGAATGTTGGATGCCGGTGCCGGCGGACATGCGTTGGGCGACACCGGGGCGAAGCACGCCATGGTTGCCGTTCGAGTCGCGATGCTCGAGTGCACCTTCGAGGACCCAGGTGACGATTTCCATGTCTCGGTGTCCGTGGGTGCCGAACCCTCCGCCGGCGGCGACACGATCGTCATTCGCGACGATCAACAAGCCGTGGCGCGTGTTCGCAGGGTCATGGTGATGCCCGAAACTGAAGCTGTGGCGACTATCGAGCCAGCCGAGATCGGTGTGATAGCGATCGTCAGCGAGCCGCACATCGAGGCTGGTGTCGACTGCTGGAGAGTTCGGCTGCGGCATGTCAGGCGGCCGCCCGAGCGATCTGGTTCCGGGCTTCAGCGAGGCCAGCTTGGGGGTCGATGGCCATGCCGTTCGCGCCGATCACGGTGATGG
>CALDGN010000324.1 GCA_937942965.1 uncultured Acidimicrobiales bacterium
GATTCATCGAAACGACGTAGCCGGTGTTTGGCGTCGCCGTACCGTCCAAAAGCGACCGATAGACCTCGGCCACAGCCTCGGCTCCGGTTGCATGTTCAGCCGTGAGCTAGCGATCGGTGGTGTCGAGTAGCTGGTGGAACGGCCGGCAGCCACGCGGCTGCCCACAGCGTGCGGCGGTGAACTCAGGTGTTCAAGAAGTTCAGAGGGTGGCCGGGACAATGCCATTCGTGTGCTTGCAGGGTGCCGAAGGCCGAGGCGGTGATGTAGGCCGTGCGCAAGTCGGGCCCGCCGAAGCACACATTGGTAACCATCGGGTCGCCGGGCACGGGCACGATCGCTCGGATCCTCCCCTCAGGAGAGAAGGCGGTCACCGCGCCTGTCCCCAAGGTCGCGACGCACACGTTGCCCTCGGAGTCAATCGCCAGTGAGTCCACCCGACCATCGCCCGGCACCGTGCCCAGCAGCACCGATGGAGCGCCAGCGGTCGACGCCAACTGGTGGCCGGCAGCCTTGATCACTCCGGGGCTGTCGAGGTCCCAGTACCGGACCCGCCCGGTCATGGTCTCGGCGAAATACAAGCGATCCTCGGCCGGCGACAAGCCGACGCCATTCGGAGTGATCAGCGGTCGTGCCACCGCGACGGCCGAGGAACCATCGGTCTTCGCGTAGTAGATGGCGCCCCGATCGAGCTCTTGTTCGCGGCCTTTGCCCAGGTCGGTGAAATAGAAGCCTCCGTGGCGGTCGAACACGATGTCGTTCGGGCCCTTGAGGGGCCAGCCGTCGGCTTCGGTGTAGAGCGTGGTCACCGCTCCGGACGCCAGGTCGACCCGCTGGATCGATCCACCGCGATAGTCATCGGGCTGCACACCGGGCAGCAGCATGCCCTCGACACTGCGCCAGCTGAAGCCGCCGTTGTTGCAGATGTAGACCGCTCCGTCGGGGCCGATCGCCGCGCCGTTCGGCCCGCCAGCGCACTCGGCCACGACCGTCACGGTGCCGTCAGGCAGCACTCGACTCAGTGTCTGTCGCTCGATCTCGACCAGCAGGATCGAGCCATCGGCCATAGCGATCGGACCTTCGGGAAACCGCAGTCCCTCAGCAATCTGTTTCACTGCCTCGTTCTACTACGGTTCTTCGAGCGAGCCACTAACCGCCTCACGCCTGCCCCACGATGCTCAAAGCTGGGTCGGTTCCGCGTAGGCAGCTTGGGCTGCGACCCGGATAGTGAGTGCGGAGAGCGATCGCAACAAGGCGATCAATACGGCCATCGATCGGCAGTTAGTGAACGTACAGCTCGCCCACGGCGTAGTCGCTTGCGAAGACCCCGGGCGAAACCTCGAGAGTGACGGGGAGGAAATTGTTTGCCTGGAACTCGTCTCTGAAGTGTGCCTCACGAGCGACCGCGTCTTGTATCGACGGTGCGGACGCTCGAATCGACGCCAACGTGCCCAGGCTCACATTGTTCTCCTTCACCCCGAGATTGATCTCGGCCGAGGTCAGAACCAGTGCAGGATCGATAGCGGCGAGCGATTGGTTGCAACCAGCGGGACCGGTATCCAGCAGCCACGTATTGTCGGCCGCATACGAAACCTCTTCGAAACCAAGCATCTTTTCGAATGTGTCGGGCGGTGTGTTCCCATTGTTGATGAACTGTTCGACATGAACGGCTTCGTGTTTCGCGATCCGGGCGCCCATCTGAATGGACCCCAGGGTGATGCCGCCCGCTTTCCACAGATTGTCACTCATGAAGATGGCCTGCGAGCTGTTGGTCCACGCCCCGAAGAGTTGCAAGAAATCTGCGCCATGTTTGTGCCCTGACATGGCTTTCAACGAGGCGCCCTGCAGGTCGATGCCGGCCACCGTGCACAGGAGTTCTAGCAACTGCAGGTAGATCGACCCGATTGGGTCGTTGACGAAATTCGACACACCAGTCGCAAACGCGACCGGAGAAGCCCCAAGAAGGGGTGCGGTCGTTGACGTCGGGGTCGCTACCGCGGCCGAGGACGCAAACTCTTGGAACTGGCGCACTACCTCGCCGCTCAGTCCTGGCGACATGCCCGAGATTGCGGTGTCGAGTGCCGCCCGTTCGCGAGAAGCGGTGGGCGCGCTTGAGTCGAGGAAATCCGGTGCGATCAGATTGTCGCCGAGCGCGGTGTTCGCGTTGGTCTTCGCTTTGGTCTTGGTATCGAGTTTCTTGCCCTCGTTGACCTTCGCGCCGTCTCCGGAGATGCCGCCCTTGGCCTTCACCGCCTCGGGATCGGCTCCCTTGTCAATCTTGAGCGTTTCGACTGCGTTCTTGCCCATCGCACTCGCCAGCTGCGCTGTTGTTGCCAGGTTCTTGCTGGCCAGCTTTCCGGCCTCGGTTGCGGCGGTCAGCGAGTTCGCGCTGAGAGAGCCGGCGAGGGTCTGGGTGCCTTCCAGGCCAGACAAGTCTCTGAATATGTCGCCGTTGGCGAGTGCCGCCAGCGCAGCCCCGAGCCCGGCCGGGTCGGGAAGTGCCGTCGGGTTCATGATGTTCAACACGGGGCTGCCGAGCTGGCCGGGTTGCAGTGTTTCCGGCAAGGCACGGGAGCCCAACCCAATGGGCGCGATCTCCGGCGGCGTCAGCGGTATCGGTGAGTCCTGCCAGTTCCAGAACCGAGTGATGTCGAGCTTCTCGGCCGAATTCGAGCGTCCGAGCACCGCCTCGGCAAATACGCCCCCGGTTGGAATCGATACGAGCCTGGAATCTACGTTCTGCGGGTCGACGCCCAGATCTTCCTTGTGCTCGGACCATGGCTTAGTGACGCCGCTGATTTCAACGGCCTCGTTGTCATCGACGGGTGCCGCCACCACCAAGAAGTTTCCAATGACCGCCTCGATTCTTGGCTCTATCTGGCCAACGAGTGATTGGCCTTGAAATGAGATTCCTGCGAGCAGAAGCACAAGCGCTGAGCTGTCGAGGTTGCGATACACGGCCTCGGTGTAGTGCGCTCGGTTGCGCTGAAGATGCGCCAGCAACTCGGCGCGTCGATCGGCCGCATCGGCGGTAACAAACACGACCCGCTGCAGGTCGAAGCCGTCGGTCAGCGAGAGAGGTACAACAACCGTCAGATTCTGGCCTTCTGAAAGTAGCCGCAGAACCATGGAGCCGATGGCGCCTCCTCCGGGCATCCGTCCGAGCTGGATTGAAGTGACATGGCGCATCAAAATGTTGTCGGGGAAATTGACATCGCCCGTTTGCGGCGAAACCTCGAAGACCGACTCGTCGGTTTGCGCGCCGTCGCGCTCGAGCTTGATGCGGCCAATACCGACCTCTTCGAAGCTCGCCGACAGCAGCTTGGCATCGCCGGGGATCGTGTCTCGAAGCAGACCAGGTCGCACCGCGAAACGTTCGGTCGGGATGGCCGAACCGGCCGTCGGGTTCGCAGCGACATTCGGCGCCGCGGGGTTCGCGGCGCCCGGTTGCGCAGCGGCACCCGCCTGTGGAAGCAGTAGCGCGGCCTCGGTGCCGACAAAGGCGTCGACCTCGAGCGCGAGTTTGATCCGCACCGCGCTGCGGATTTCGATGATTCCACGATCGTCGCGCAACAGGTTGGCGGCACGGCGGGTCAACGCGCCCTCGATCAGTTGCTGGCGAAACCGGCCCACAACATCGATGGCGTTTGGTGCCTCGAAATCAATCGCGGTGAATGGCAGGAAGAGCGCTCGCTCAAACTTGTGGGCGTTGACCCGCACTCGGTACACCTGGACGACTTCGTAGTACTGGATCGTCAGCGCATGCATATGGTTGTAGTTGGCAACGATTCGAGTGCTGACCTGTTCGTGTTCAGATTGGGAAACCTCGCGCACCGAACTAGCCCGACGGTTGCGAACTGAACTGGCTCGTTGTTCCGTGTGATCGTTGACGGTCTGACCCAAGCTGGCCACGACGTCACGGGTACCTCTGGTCCACGAGCCGCTCTGGGCGCGGCTGTTGGTTTCGGCTTCCTGGTGGGTGTCGGAGTAGGTTCCTGCCGCCCCGCCGACGACCCCGGGAATGGCGAATCCGATTCCGGCCGCCCCCGCTTTTGCGTTGGCATCGCTCGAGGAATTCGCGCTAGCAGTGCTGGTCGACCCACCTTCCTGAAAGTCGTTGGCAACTGCTGATTGCACTTCGCTTAATGCCCGGGCATGGGTGAGCGAGCTGTCCAATTGCTCGATCTCGGCGATTGATTCGGCGACATTGGCGGTACTGGTACGAGTCCAGTCATGAATCGCAATACGGGTTGCCTCACCCGGGGCGAGCGCTAGTGAATGCAGCATCTGGCCCAGAGTCACCGCCTCGCTGTACCAGGATTGGACGTACGTGGCCACGGCACCAATGATCGGCTGACCGAATGCCAACTCGTCGGTGAGGACCCGGTCGAGTGATAGCGGATCAGTCATCGGCGACAGGTTTTGGGCATCGCTCTCGCCAATCATCACGATCGTGGTGTAGTAGTTCTTTTCGGTCGCGTACGTGCCGAATTCAGGACGTAGCTTTTCGGCCGCGATGTCTTCGGCCTCGGATTCGGGGTTCTGCTCGAAGTGGCTAATATGCACAGCCGCTTGAAATGGCGCCCACAGCGCCAGCTCTCGAATGGTGTTGGCGCCAATGTGCGCAGCGATCTCCTCCGCAAGAACGGGAGTGACGGATCGCAAACTCTCGACCGAGAGTTCTGCATGATTGGAGAGCCCCGCCAGGTCGATTGGATCGATCAGCAGGTCATTGGGCAGGTCTTCTCCGGCGGATTCGGAGAACGACACAATCGCCAGGGCCTGGTTCAGCACCTGGGAATGGGCCAGGTCGAACACCGTGTCGATACCCAAGCCCTGCAAGAGGAGCGCAGCGTTGGAGGTCACCCCCAATAGCGCCGATGTGCTCAGATTCGACATTTCGCCTATCGCCGTATTGGAGAATGCCGATCGCAAGTACGCGTTGAATCCTCTGGTACTACCACCGAAGTTCATGTTGTCCCGCCCCGCCACGTGCTCGTGCACGTAATCGCACCGTACCCCAGTTGGCTGAGGGGTGCCTTCGAGTTCATCGCCGTCGACACCATCGAGAGATCGAATGGCCCCCTTTAGTCGCGTTCTCGGTCTTTTGCTCCGGCGGCAAGTTCCTTGACGATCGGCTCGCTGGTTGCGACCTGGTCGGTCCGACAGTCTCGCCGGGCTAGCCGGGCGTAGCCTGCTCCAGTTGAAGTGCAACTCGCACTACGACGCGTTCGACCTCCCGGAGCGCATGCTCGGTCCCGTAAAGAGTCGCAGCCGGCTGCAAGGCCGAGAGGGCCAGGTGGCCCTCATGCAGGTTGCGCCGGCTAGGAGCCGAGATCCCACTGCGGGCACGTCGCCCGATACGGGTCAACTCCAATAGCGACCTCTTTGGCCGGTTTTCAACAGAGCGGGTGAGGGGAATCGAACCCCCGTATTCAGCTTGGGAAGCTGATGTTCTGCCATTGAACTACACCCGCAGTGCGATGATCCTACGTCTGGCTGGCTTGGTCGCACCACCGAGCGGCGCACCGGGACCCCGATGGAGCCGCCGGTAGCGTGAGGCCGTGTTTCGGATCGCTCGCTTCGCCGCAGTCGGGGCGTTGACCCTGGCCGCGATGGCGCTGCTGGCCGCGGCATGCAGCACGGGTGCGGGTAACACGCTTCGACCCGTCGCCCGCGAAGTGCCGACCACGCCCCCAGCTCCCCCGACCCCAACCGCTGGGCCGACTCGTACGCCAGCCGCTGCCCTTTCGGTCGACGCGGTCGATGACGTCGATTGCCCCGCTTCCGCTCCGTCGTTTGCCGGCAAGAACATCGCCGACACTCGCTTCGCCGAGGACCTGACCTGCGCCTCGTTCGTCGGAGCGACACTCGAAGGCGTGACGTTCGCAGCGACCTCGCTGAATGGCGCCGACTTCACCAATGCGGTCCTGCGCAACGTCGAATTCGACACCGTGACGAC
>CALDGN010000325.1 GCA_937942965.1 uncultured Acidimicrobiales bacterium
CAGCTCGGTATGTCCAAGCGCACCATTTCGCGCCGAGTTACCCAAGGGCGATGGATGCGACTGCACCGCGGTGTCTATCGACTCAGCGGTGCGCCCCCGTCATGGCTCGGCGACGCCCGGGCCTCGGCCCTGGCCTGTGCAGGGCTGATCAGCCACCGGGGCGCGGCTCGCGTCTGGGCGATCGACGGATTCGATCGAGCTCGCATTGAGCTCGCATTGAGCTGACCATCGACGTCGACCGACGCGCACGACTCGACGGTCGCGTTCGACTGCACCGGTCGACGCAGATGCACCTTGCGGGCCGGACACAGCGTCGAGCCGTGCCGGTGACCGGCGCGGCTCGAACCGTCCTTGACCTCGCCGCCGTTCTGCCTCGCAATCGGCTGCACGAAGCCGTGGATGCGGTGCTGCGGCAGCGGCTGCTTCGATGGCACGATCTGCTCGGCGTGCTCGTGCGTCATAGTCGCCAGGGCCGCGATGGCTGCGGGAAGCTGCGTGCGCTGCTCGACGAGCGCTATGGCGAGGCACGCCCTCCGGACAGCGCGTTCAATCGCATGGTTGGGCAACTGCTGATCGATGCCGGGGTCGGGCGACTGGTCTTCGAGCGCGAGATCTTTGATGGAACGCACTTCGTCGCCCGGGTCGATCTGGCCTTCCCGCCGGCGAAGCTCGCTATCGAGCTTGACAGTCGGCGATTTCACGACAACGAGTTGTCGTTCGTCGAGGACCGTCGGCGTGCGAATCGCCTGGTGAACCTCGGGTGGACCGTGCTCGCCTTCACCTACGACGACTACCGAGACACGCCGTTCCTCCTGGTGCAGACCGTCCGTGATGCCCTCCGCCGCCTCGGTTCTGTGGACCCTGTCGGCCAACACGTGGCTTCAGATGTCCACAGATTCTGAGATCGGTGATCTTTGGACATTTCCAGCCACCGGGTGGCCACAAATGTCCAAATTTCGGAAGGAGATCGTGGGGTTAGGGGCTTAGGTGACGAGGTCGGTGGTGAGTTCGAGGTGGCCGAGGTGCTGGGCGAGCTCCTCGTAGGCGTGGATGAGGCAGGCGCCGACCGTCCAGTCCTGGCCGAGCGGCGTTTGGGTCGATGGGGCTCCGTGGACCTCGGTTGCGGCCGCGATCTCGGGCGCGAGTTCGGCGAGCGTCGTCCGGAACTCGGCGACCGTCGCCGCAGCATCAGCGAGCGGGCCGGCGGCTTCGAACTCGGCGTCGCGATTGCGTTCGACCGCTCGCCCGCACACGTGGTGCGACGTCCACCAATGCGTCGCGGCGATCGCATGGGTCACCAGCTGGAACGGCGTTGAGCCGCCCGTCGACGGCACGGCATTCACCGAGGCGTCGTCGAGGCGGCCAAGCACCCGCTCGTACCCATCGAGCGTGCGATTGCAGAACAGCAGAAAGTCGTCGACAGAGATCACGCCGGCGATTCTCTCATGACGAAGAGTCAGCGATGGCTTCGTTGACATCGTGGTGCACTGCTGGTCTGATCTGCGGATGGATTTCGCCGCTGACTTTCGGAGGGACGGTGTTGCCTCTCCCGTCGCAGTGATCGAGGCTGTGACCGCAGCCCAGCATCGCGCCGCGCTCGAAGCAGCCGAAGTCGAGTTCGGAGCGCTGCACTACCGGAACAAGATCCACACGTTGCTCCCGACTGCATTCGAGCTTGCGACGTTGCCAGCGGTGCTCGATGTCGTTGAGCAGATGATCGGTCCCGACGTGCTGCTGTACAACTCGACGTACATCATCAAGGAACCGGGCACCGATGCCTACGTTTCGTGGCATCAGGATCTGACCTACTGGGGTCTCGCCGACGACGATGCCCAGGTCTCGATGTGGCTTGCGCTCACCGCCGCCACCCCTGAGTCGGGCTGCATGCAGATGCTCCCGGGAAGCCACCTCGACGGCCGACAGGATCACGAGACGAACTCCGACGACGCGAACGTGCTGCTCAAAGGTCAAAGGATCAACGAAGTCGACGCAACCGGCGCACGTCACTATCCGCTCAAGCCGGGCGAAGCTTCGTTCCATCACGGGTGGACCGTGCACCAGTCTGGTCCGAACACCAGCACCGATCGTCGCATCGGGCTGAACGTGCAGTACCTGGCCCCGCACAATCACCATGCGGGCCAGGCCACGGCTGTTCTGGTCCGGGGCGAGGACCGACACGGCCACTACGGCGTGGACATGGGCGCAACGACGGACCCGACCGCCGAAACGATCGATCGCTGGCGCGAGCTGGATCGGGCCATGACGCAGGGCTTCCAGGTTGAGCCGACCTGACGGTTCGAGTCGTTCCTGAACGACCCCGTGAGGCAAGATGAGGGCCATGAAGCTCTCGATGTCACTGAACTACACCGGCGATCCCGTCCAGGCCGCCAACGAAGCCGCCGACCTGGAAAAGGCCGGCATCGACATGATTTGGGTGGCGGAGCTCTACAGCTTCGATGCCGTGTCGATCCTTGGTTTCTTGGCTGCCAAGACCGAGACCGTCGAGCTGGCGTCAGGCATCTTCCCGATCTACAGCCGCACGCCAACGCTCACTGCGATGACGGCAGCTGGCCTCGACGCCGTGTCCGGCGGCCGATTCACCCTGGGCCTCGGCGCCAGCGGCCCGCAGGTCATCGAAGGCTGGCATGGCGTGCCGTACAAGAAGCCACTCGCCGCCACCCGCGAGGTCATCGAGATTTGCCGCAAGGTCTGGAAGCGGGAGCGCGTCGAGCACGACGGCGACATCTACAAGCTGCCGCTCCCGGCCGACCAGGGCACGGGGCTCGGCAAGCCACTCAAGCTCATCAACCATCCCGTGCGCGAGAACATCCCGATCTGGATCGCAAGCCTCGGCCCGAAGAACGTCGAGCTGACCGCCGAGATGGCCGACGGTTGGCTGCCGGTCTTCTTCCACCCGGACCGCGCCCGTCAGGTATGGGGCGACGATCTCGCCGCCGGTACCCACAAGCGTGATCCCGAGCTGGCACCGCTCGAAGTCGCCGCTGGCGGAAGCCTCGCGATCTGCGACGAGGACACCGCCCAGAAGATCCGCGATGGTGGCCGCATGATGACCGCGCTCTACGTCGGCGGCATGGGCGCCAAGGGCAAGAACTTCTACAACAACATCTTCCAGAAGTACGGCTACGAGGCCGAGGCCGAACAGATCCAGGACTTCTACCTGAGCGGCCAAAAGGATTCAGCCGAAGCGGCCGTGCCTGACGAGTTCCTGAAGTCGACCGCCATGGTCGGCGACGAGGGCTGGGTGCGCGAACGCATCGAGGCCTACGCCGAAGCAGGCGTGACTCGCTTGTCGATCAACCCGGTCGGCCCCAACCGTCTCGAGACCATCGAAAAGGTCAAGGGCTGGCTCTCCTAATACAGGAGTTCAGCCTTCGCGGCAGGGGCAGCTCGCATTGAGCTGTTCCGTGGTGGGGCCAAGCAACCAGAGATAGAGCGCACATGCTCGGCGCTCGTCTTCGGTGCGCGCCCCACAACCAAAGCGATCAGCCGTGGCGCACACCGATGCCCGCTGGGCGGAATCGATCTGTTCGGCTGGATGCAAGGACTGCGTCGACATGACGGTGGTTGACCCCTCGGTTGTGTTGCTGGGTCTCCGTCGGGCGCGGTAGCGGCGGGGTAAGCGGTTGCGTCCGAATTGGCCAGACGCTCATGGGCTTGTCTGCCTGGGCCGTTTGATCTGGGCCAATGGATCGACCCGAACGCAAACTGACACAGGCGCAAAACTGACTCGGTCCCCGCCAGTTGGCGGGGACCGAGTGTGTTGGCGGAGGGTATGGGATTTGAACCCATGGTGACGCAAGCGCCACAACGGCTTTCGAGGCCGCCCCTTTCGTCCGCTCAGGCAACCCTCCGCAGGCGAGGCTAGCGGAGCTCGAACGGACTTCCGCCGGGAAATTCGTGTCGCTGGATGCAGATTCTGGGGTGCTGCCGATCGATCTGGTTGGTTAGTGTCGGTCGATGTTTGGAGAACGCTTCGTGTCGCTCGAGGGGGCATTCAATGTCCGAGATCTCGGCGGGCTTCCGACGACCGAGGGTCGCCTCGTGCGGACGGGCCGGGTGTTTCGTGCTGACAGCCCGGCAGGGCTGACCGAGGCCGACAAGTCGGTCGTCGGGTCGTTGCAGCTGGCGCACGTCATCGATCTGCGCAGCGGGCTCGAGGCGCAGGAAGGATCGTGGGCGGTGCATCCAGACATGCGGCGCACGCTCTTCGAGATCATCGATCCGGTCAAACATCCGCATCCGTCGAACGACATTGCGTTGCCCGACATCGCCGACCACGAGGCGTTCGCCCAGCGCTACGTCCGACGCCTCGACGAGGGTGGAGTGAGCCTGGCCGCAGCGGCGCAAGCGCTCACCCGCTCGGTCGACGAGGGCGTGATCTTCCACTGCAGCGCAGGCAAGGACCGCACCGGGCTGTTGGCCGCGTTTGTGCTGACGGCCATCGGCGTCGATCGAGAACACGTCATTGCTGACTACGGCGCGAGCGACGAGCCCATGGAACGCAAGTTCGCGTTCCACATGGCGAACCCGGACACGATGACCTTCGATCTCTCCAAGGTTCCGCCGATGATGCTGCGGGCGCCGTCGCCGGTGATGCGCCGCCTGCTCGACCTGGCCGATGACCGCTGGGGCGGCATCGTCGCTCGTTTCCAAGAGTGCGGGTTCAGCGACGACGACTTGGCTGAGCTGCGCGGCAAATTGCTCGTCTGAGCCGCCCTGTTACCAGGGGTGGTCGGCGCCTTCCCAGGTGAGGAACCGGCCCGAGTCGGCGATGGTGAGTCCGTCGAGCACGGTCACGAGTCCGTCGACCGAGTCGTCGACCGACACGGCTGCGGCGGGCCCGCCCATATCGCTTTGCACCCAGCCCGGGTGGATCGCCACGTAGGCGACCTCGGGGTCGGCCGTTGCCGACATCACGGTCACCATGTTCATGACCGACTTCGACGCGTTGTAGCCGACGTCTCGAGGCAGCTTGCCGCCAACGACCATCGAACCGAGCTGCGAACTCAGGTTGAGGACGATCGGATTCGTGCCGGCGGTGAGCAGGGGATGGAGCCGTTGCGTGAGCAGCATCGGGCCGATCGCATTGATCTCGATCTGCTTGAGGACGACGGCCTTGTCGGCCTGGAGCGGGCCTTGGGTGTCGCGGGACGCGCCGAGTGCCAGCGCGTTCATGCCGGCGTTGTTGATGAGCGTGTCGATTGCGTCGGTCATGTCACCGACTGCTGCTGCGCACGCGCTGATCGACGCGTCGTGTTCCAGATCCAATTCGACCGCGCCAGCGGCGCCTGCGTCGAGAATCGCGGCACGCGCTGCGTCGCTTCGAGCGGTCCCGTAGACCTGGTGGCCGTCGGCGACGAGGCGGCGAACGAGCCCGAGGCCAATGCCTCGGCCGGCTCCAGTGATCAAGATGCGGCGCATGGCGCTGACGGTAGGCGACGTTTCCGCTCCAGCACGAGCGGAATGGGACCGCCGCGCTAACGCAGCAGGTCTCGCACCATGGCTGACGTGTCCGCGACGCGGTCGGCGAGGCGGCCGAGCAGTAGATCCTGGAGCTCGACGGCGAGCTCGGGGCGCTCGTGGGTGAGGGTGTCGAAGTGCTCTCGGGTCAAGACCAAGATCGTGGCATCGGTGTCGGTGATCACGTCGGCGGTGCGAAGACCGCCTCGGCAAAAGGCAACCTCGCCTAACACGGCACCGGCGGTCACCTGGCGTAAGCGGGTGCGGCGCCCGCCACTGCTCACGACCCAGGCGGTGAGCAGGCCTGACTCGACGAAGTACAGATCCCGGTCGTCATCGCCCGCCTGGATGAGTGCCGTCTTTGGCGTGAGCGTGCGGAGATCCATCTCGGCTCGAAGTTCGGGGCTCATCGCGGCTGTCGTCACTTCGAAACCGGCGGTGTCCATGTCGGCCAGCAGCTGGTCCTCGCACCACGCGATCGCGTGGTCGAGGTCGGAGTGCAGCGGTCCGAGATCGACGCCGTTGATGTGCAGCTCGGTCGCCATCCCCTCGTCGATGGAGCTCCAGACGGTGACCGTTCCTTGGGCGGCCAGGCGACTCGCGAGACCAGCGAGCCCTGCCGCTGCGGTCGAGTCGAGCCCGGTCACGCGCTCCATGTCGATCACCAGGAACTCGGTCGATGCGGCGCGCTCGACGTCATCGAGTCCACGGGCCTGAAGCATCTCTCGGAGCCGCATGGTCGACCCGAAGAACAGGAATCCGTGGAGCTCGATCGCAAGGACAGATGTGCTGTTCTCCAGCAAGAAGCTTCGCTCGGACTCGCTGCGGTCGACGTTGCTTCGCCCCGCTGCGTTGATGACATGGCGGGCGGGGTCGATGCGGCTGTAGCGGGTGAGGAACACTGCGGTGGCGACGAGCACGCCGAGTGCGACGCCAGGCAATACGCCGAGAATCGCGATCGCGGCAAGGATCCCGCCGCTCAGCCAGCGATCGGTTCGCGACAGCAGTGGCATGGTGGTCTGGGCCCAGTCGACCAGTAGTGAGATGCCGAGCATCGAGAGCACTCCGCCGGCGACCATGCGAGGGATCATGCCGATCGGTCCTGGCCCGAGTGCCAAGACGCCGAGCGACATGACGGCGACCGTGATCGGCACGGTGCGGCCGCGGGCGCCAAGCTGCTTCGCCAACGCGGTGTCGCCGATGAGATGCCAGCCAACGAGGCCGCCGGTGAATCCCACGGCGAGGTTTGCGAGGCCCGTCGAGCGGACTTCGGTGTCCATGTCGATCTCGGCGTCGAGGATCGGTTCGAGGCCACTGAGGTTGAGGAGCAGCCCAACGACCGCGACGGCGACGACGGCCACGATCGGAAGCGTGTGCCCGAGCAGCGCACCCCAGTCGGCGTCGGTGACGTCGGCGGGTGCCAGCGGCTTCCACGACGCATCGCTCGGGAACGGACCAAAAAGCCAGCCGTCGGCTTCGAGCTGTTCGATCGAGCTGACGGACCGGCCGACGAGATGGAACACACCGATGGCCAGGAGAAACAGCGCGCTCACGATGACATTGGTGACGCGGCTTCGCAGCACCGCGACCAAGAAGAACGCAAACGCGAGGCCAGGAAGGATGAGCTTGGCCTCGTCCCAGACGAACAGGTCGGGCAGATCGGCGAACTCGATCCCAGCGCCGTGCATGACTTCGACGCCGCCGCGCAACAACAGCCAGCCCGTGCCCGCGGTGAACCCCGTGATGACTGGCCACGGCAGGTAGCGAACGAAGCTGGTCTTGCTCTTCGCCCCGAGGAACCAGAACGCCAGTCCGGTGAGGAGCGCGCACAGCGCCACCATCACGACGACGGTCGGAAGCGCTCCCTCGGCCGTCGTGCTCGCTGCGAGCGATGCGGCGACGGCTGCCATCACGATTGCGGCGGTGTCTTGGGAGCCTGCGACGGCGACCGGCATCCGGGTGGTCAAACCCACGACTGCGCTCACGATTCCGGTGCCGAGCACGAAGCCAACGGCAGCCCGGCCGGCGCCCGGAGCGAGCGATTCGGAGAACACCAACGCGGCCAGGGAGATCGCAATACCGAGCTGGAGAATGCCGATCGAGACAGCGGTCAGCAGCTGGGTAGCCGCGTGTGAAGGGTGTTCGTCCACTGTCACTTCTGCTTCCCGCACGTCGGCACGCTAGACCAGGTGACATGGTTGTAGCTCGCACTGTCACACAGGCGAACGCCGCTGGTCATGCGTGTCTGTCATTCGACTTTGACGGTCCCTCGCTCTGGATGATGCGGCGCATGACAACGGCGGCTCCCGTTTCGCGAGGCGAGTTCGGCGCGGTCGCGGTTCCCCGCATCCTGCGGCTGCTCGGCGAACGTTCGATACCGGCAACGTTCTTCGTGCCGGGACACACGATCGAGACCTATCCCGACGCCTGTCGCATGATCGTCGATGCCGGGTGCGAGGTCGGGCTGCACGGCTACGCGCATGAAATGAACGCGCTCCAGTCGCTCGATGAGGAACGGGCTGCGATGGCACGGTCGGTCGAGCTCGTCGAGTCGCTGACGGGCGAACGGCCGATCGGGTATCGGGCCCCTGCTGGCGACCTCACGAACCAAACGATCGAGCTGCTGCTCGAGTTCGGATTGCTCTATGACTCGTCGCTGATGGGCCACGACGTGGCGCCGTATCGGGTGCGCGTCGGCGATGCGTTACCCGACGAGTCGCCGGCCGAGTGGGGCCCCGAGTCGGAGCTCATCGAGCTTCCGTGGTCGTGGACGAACGACGACTATCCGTATCTCGAGTTCGTGGC